>QHOM01000179.1 GCA_003218785.1 Verrucomicrobiota bacterium | reverse complement strand
TTTCCAAACGCGGCGAATATGCGCTCCGGGCATTGATCGATCTTGGCATCGCTTCTGAATTGGGCCTGCCCATGCTGCAGGCGAGCGAGCTGGCAGCGAAAGAAAAACTGCCTGTGAAATTTTTGGAACAGATTTTTATGCAGTTAAAGGCGGCCGGTTATGTAGAGAGCAAGCGAGGCAAATTCGGCGGCTATTCACTTGCCAAAAGAATGGATCGAATACGATTTGGTGCGGTTATCCGTTTGATCGATGGACCGCTTGCTCCGATTCGATGCGTGAGTCAAACGGGGTACGTGCGCTGCAGTTGCCCGGACGAAGTGCACTGCGGGTTGCGGATGCTTATGCTCGATGTGCGTAATGCCATCGCGAAGCTCCTCGACCGCTATACTCTCGCGGACATTGTAGAAATCACGTTGCGCAAGCTGCGCCGGGACAAGGTCGCGCCGCCGTTTCTCTCACGATCAACCAAGCTCCGGTCTTTGATGCCGCCGTTGGTTAATTTGCGAGCCGACGGCGGACGAAAATTCAACTCAGTAGGGCCAACATCTGGGAGACGCAGGAAATGAAATAGACAAAACAATCGAGCGCAGCACAACAGACAAGGAGAAAAATCATGTTCATCGAAAAAATCATTTTACGGGCAGCGGGCGGGAGCCTGGCTGCAATTATTTCGCTGGCGGCGCAACCGCTCAACGCGCAGACATCCTCTGAGTCCGAACGGCTCCAGAAGCTTGAGCGCGCGGTCGATCTGTTGGAAAAACGCAATGCCGAGCTGCAATCGGAAATCAACAGCTTAAAAGCTAGGCAAGCTGCGGTTGTCCCTGAGGGCAAAATGAAAACGAAAATCATCTCAGAAGGGAAAACGTATGTGGAAAAGGTCGTCGAAGAGAAACCGCCCATTTACGTCCAGCCACGCGGATCGGAAATTAAGCTGGTCCTCGGCGGATTCATTCAGGTTAATTTTGAAGATGGCGATGTCCTCGCTTTCCAGGGCAACTTTGGTCAGACTGCGTTGAAAGACCGGTTCCGGCTGCGCCGGGCAAGGATCAATCTAACAGGAGACTTTGCAGAGCAATTCGACTTCAAAGTCGAAGGCGACTTCGAGCAGAGCGATGGTATTTCTTCCAGCCGCACAGACTTTTCGGCCACGGATATCTTTATCAACTGGCATCAATTTCCCGCTGCGCAAATCAAGATCGGCCAATGGAAAGCCCCGTTCGGACTGGAGCAGACTACTCCCGACACGTCCCTGTACACTATCGAACGCACTTTGCCGACCGGTGCGATTACACCGGAGCGGCAGATCGGTGTTCAACTTTGGGGAAAGCCTTTTACGAATGTTTGGCCTGATCAGAAGGATCTGCTGACCTATTACGCCGGCATCTTCAACGGAAACGGCCGCAACATTAATAATAACGACAACAATAACTTCATGTATGTCGGCCGGCTGGAGTCGACCTTGTTCAAAGACGTTTTCGGGAAGGGATCCTTTCTCAAGCTTGGCGGCGACGTGCTCAACAGCCGCGATGACAAGGGGGTCAATATCTCGCAATCGGGGAACCTTCTGGTCAACGCTGACGGGTCCCTCTCGCCGTTTACCCTCCCTGGGGCGGATGAAAGAACGGCATGGAGCGTGGACGCCTGGCTCAAAGTGGGTCCCTTTGATTTAATTGGTGAATACCTTCAGGAAAAAGTGAACGGTCGCACCGTGAACGGAGTGCCGCCAGGGTTCGCCAATTTTACGACGGACGGATTCTATGTAACCGGAGGCTATTTCCTGATCCCGAGGAAGCTGCAGGTTGTGGTCCAATGGCAGGATTTAAATCCCGGACAAAAGGGTGACGACGGCCTCTATTCTATCCTAGGTGGTCTCAACTACTACATCCACGGCGACGATCTCAAACTAATGGTTAACTATCTCCACACTTGGTCGGATTTTCGCCAAGCCAATCCTGAGTTCGGTCAGGACCAGTTCGATCAAGTTCTCGGGCGCGTCCAGGTGATGTTCTAAACCGACACCTTCAACTGATTAAGCACAACGCAGTTAGGTTAGCGAAAGCCCGCCGGGAGAGCGCCTCGGCGGGCTTTTCGCCAAAGAATAACTTCGCGAAAGCGCTGATGTTTTTAAACGCACGATGCCAATCTTAAGCGCACCTCGATTTTCTATTGAGCGACCGTTTGGGCCCGAGCCAGGTTCCGTCCGTCGTGTGCGCGCTGCGTGGATCTCAGACGTGCATTTGGGGACACGCGGCGCGAACGCGGGCGCTCTGCTGGATTTCCTGCGCGAGTACGACTTTGAAACTCTGTACATTGTGGGGGACTTGATCGACATCTGGCAGTTGCGGCGCGGCATTTATTGGCCGCAACAGCATAACGACGTCATTCAAAAGATTCTGCGCAAATCGCGCAAAGGAACACGGACCGTTTACATTCCAGGCAATCACGATGATCTGCTCGCCAAATTCTACGGCGCCTACGGCAACATCACTGTGCAGAAGCATGCCATTCATCGTCTGGTCGATGGCCGCCGGATGCTCGTAATCCATGGGCATGAGCTCGATACAGTCGTGCAAAACGTGAAGTGGCTCGCGTTTGCAGGCGACGTCGGCTACCAGTTTTTGCTCTCGCTTAACCCGGCAATCAATTTCGTGCGCCGGCGATTCGGTCTCGCTTACTGGTCGCTCAGTGCCTATGCGAAAAAACGAGTCAAGGACGCGGTCAGTTTCATCGGCCGATTCGAAGAAGAGATTGTTCGTTACGCGAAGAAATTTTCTGTTGACGCTGTTCTCTGCGGTCACATCCACAGCGCAGCGATCCGCCAATTCGACGCCGTCACTTATTACAACTGTGGTGATTGGGTGGAAACCTGCTCGGCACTCGTAGAGGAAGGGGACGGCAAGGTCAATATGGTTAATTATTTGCCGCGGGTCCAACGAGTGCAAGCGCAGTCGCCGCGGCACGAACTTGTAGGCTCCGGCGTATGAAAGCAAAGGTGAAACGCAAACGAGCCCGCCGTCGAAGATCGCGGGAATCGTCGCCAGTGACCATGCTTGAATCCGAACTTCACGCGCTACACCGCGATTTGCGAACGATTGCTAAAGCATACGTCGCCCGTCTCGAAAATGATCTGCTTGTCTGCCTCGCCGCGCTCAGGTCCTATGGACCGATCGAACAGGTCTCTCGCGAAATGTTGCACCAAGTCCGCGATCTCACAATTGTCGTTCGCAATCGCAAATTGAAACCGGAAAAAGGCCGGCGGAAAGACCTGCGCAAGATCGATTCGCTGATTGTCGACTTGGTCTCAACTATCGGACAAAAAAATTGAGCGTCATGACGTTAGAAAACACTTATTACACGCACACGTGCGCGAAGCTGCTTCGGGCGCTTCGCGATTGGGGTTCACGCCATGAGACGGCCGCGGCGAAAAGCAGCGCAAAACGAGTTGTGCTGATTTCTTACAAGACTGTCACCACCGAAAGCGGCGGCGGTTCCAGGGGATAACGTCTCTGCGGCTTTCGCCAACATCAGATGCAAAAGGTTGACAGTTGATTCGAATCGATCACTGATCACGCCACGAAACAATCGAATTATGAAACGCGGGTTGAGCGCCTGCTTGGGGCGCCACTTGCCAGCGGCGCGGTCCGAAGATGGCCGCAGAGTCCAGAGTGGCGACGTGGACTCAGCGATTTGGAAGACGTCCGGCCGCAGGCCGACGAATTGACCGGCATTTAACTGCGCGCGGCATTGCGCTGCTGCCGTTTTGATCTTGCTGGCGACTGTCGCGAAGGTCGCGTATTGATCGAATCATGGGACTTCCGCGGGCGGACGGCTGTCGGTTGCAAGCCGAGCTGCGCGATGTTCCGCCGGCCGGCCTAGCTTCTTCCGACGACTATCTAACTAAAAAACTTCGAGCTAGCCCGAACTTTTATTACTGCCCGGTGCACAGGTGTTGTACCAAAGTGCCGGTATAACGATTGTGCTTGGTGCGATAGCCGGTCGACCAGAGTTCCATGTTCGATCCGATGCCGGCCAAACCGAGAAGCACACCGCCAGTTGAAGCAGGCGCAACTGGCGTCCATGCTGTACCGTCCCAGTGCTCGATCAGCGGGGCGAAGTCAGGATCATTGCCCACTGAGCCGACGGCCCAGACGTTGCTTGGATCAAACGCCACGATACCCCAAAAGTCATTGTTCACATTATCGCCCTGGCGCGGGCTGGAAACCACCGTCCATGTGCTCCCATCCCAGTGTTCGGTGAGCGTGCGATCGAGAATTCCGTAATCCGGGTCGCGTACAATTCCTGCCGCCCAGACGTTGTCGGAAGCCAATGCAGTCACCGATGTCAGCCAGTTCTGATCGATACTGTGTCTCTGGAGCGGACTCGGCGTCGGGACTTGGGTCCAGCTGCTGCCATCGAAATGCACCGCGTAGGTGTAGTCGCCCTCGCCATCGTGGGGGAATTGTCCCACTGCCCATACGTCGCTTTGGTTAATTGCGGTAACCGAACGGAGAAATACCGCATCCTGCAAAAGGGTCTTGGTCCACGTTGTGCCGTCCCAGTGTTCGATCAATCCTTGACCTACATAGTTCGTGGACCCGACGGCCCAAACATCATCAGGCGCGATGGCAGTGACACTGGTTAACCATCCTTCGTGAGTGCCGTCTTGTATGATAGTCCACGTGCTTCCATCCCAATGTTCGATCAACGTCCGATAACCGCTTGTCTCTTCATAACCCACCGCCCACACATCATTGGAGGATAAGGCCGCTACCCCGAACAAAATACTTATGGGCAGCGACGGGTGCGGAGTCTGTATCGCCGTCCAGCTTGTGCCATCCCAGTGTTCGACTAAAGCGTGGTTATAGTCAGTGCCAGCGAACCGGTGCCACTGACCGACCGCCCAGACATCCGTCGAGGAGAGCGCCGCCACGGCGTTCATCGAGTTGAAGTCGCCGTATTGGCGGGTCACATCCACTGCGGGAACGGTGTGCCACTGGCCATCACAAATGATTTCGCTCACTTGCGCCTGCGATGATGTGCTTGCGCCTAACAGGGATAGAGCTAACGTCGCTACCGCCACGTAATAACTGCGCATTGCATATTTCAAGTAACGGTTTGAGTTCCGATCGGTTTCTTTTGACATGAGGTTTATGCTCCTTATTTGATGTTATGGCATTCCGCTTTTGGCCGTTGCAAAGTTGGCGCAGATCGTTTCCGTGTCGATCAAAATTGCGTCACCCGTAAGTTTTAGACTTTCAATGGAACGCCTGGCTGCCTCTTCGTTGCCGGCCCCGCACGCGTCACTAACCAAGACTGGAATGTAAACGAGGTCAGCTCCGTGACGTGGCTCTTGCGGCGGCCGAACGACCAACCTTTGGAAAGCTGTGGCCAGATGACGCGTTACCGGATCGTCACGCGATTTTGACAATTCGTAACCTGACGCGGCGCGCTCCCCGGTTTATCGAACGCTCAACTATGAGCGTGATTACAGTGAAACGAACGGTGATCAAACGAACGCCATTCCGGCGATCACTGGTTCTGAGGTCATTCCGCGGATTAACCCGAAGTTATTTCGCGAGCGAAAAGAGTTGGGAATTTGCCATCGAAGCGTTGCTTTTTGCCATCATCGTTGCGATTTCGGCCTGGCCGATCTTCGCTGCCGCCGATGCGCTGAACGAATTTCTTCAGCGCACTGGGAGTTGAGCGGCGCTTCACCGAAGCAGTGGCGCGTGTTGTAGCCCCGAACGCTTTCGGGGTGATGCCGGCCGGGTTTTAGGATCCAACGGCGGAACCGGGGTCGGCGAGCCCGGCTACAATTATTTCTTCCGCAACGCGAAAATCTCGACCGCGAGATATATCGCCATTAGCATCCTAATCTTGCGCGAGTGAAGACGGGAATTCCAAACAATCGGGAAATCGAACGCAAGTTTTTGCTTAAGCGGCTGCCTGAGAAACTAAACCGTTTGCGACGGTATATCATCGCACAAGGTTATCTGGCAACAGACCCCGCAGGAAGGCAGGTTCGCCTGCGCAAGAAAGGAAAAACCGCATCGCTGACTTTCAAGGTGGGCCGCGGCGCACACCGGGAAGAGCGCGAGATCAAGCTCAGCCCAAAACAATTCGCCGCGCTTTGGCCAGCGACGGCTGGCAGAAGATTGAGCAAGTTGCGCTACGAAATTCCCTGGAAAGATCTGCTGATCGAGATTGATATTTATCGCGGCAGACATTCCGGCCTGGTGGTGGCGGAAGTGGAATTCCCGGACCGTGCAACGTGCCGAAAATTCCAGCCCCCTCCCTGGTTTGGGCGGGAGGTGACGGGCGAAAAACGTTATAGCAACGTGAGATTGGCCAACGAATAAGCAGACAATATGGGCTTCCGTTTGAAATTGCGCGAGCCGTTGCCGGACGGGCTGACGAGAGTTTTTCGCGAACAAGTCCAGTCTGCTCTGCCTTACCGTGGGCGAAGTTGGGAAAAATCGGCATGCACGCAAGGATCGCTGCGTGCGCGAAACCGGGCGGCTCGTCTCCGATTTGCGCGATGCCCAAGTGCGACTGCAGACGTTGATTCAATTGCGCGACGAAACAGCAAAGGGTGCGGGCGAAAACCACTTTCCGCGCATCGAAGAACTGTTGTCGCTGGAGCGGGAAAGTTTTTCTGCTGCCTTTGCCGGTTGGCAAAAACAAGCGATTCCCAAGCTGGAACGCGTCGGAGAACGGCTTTCAAAATGGCCGCTGGCCGGCATAACCTGGAAGCAAATCTGCGGCACGGTCGGAAAGACGTACAAACGCGGCCAGCGCGGACTTGTGAAAACGATCAAGAAGCCGCAGCCGGAAAATTTTCATGCCTGGCGCAAGCGCGTGAAAGACCTCTGGTATCAGTTGCGCATTTTACAACCGCTTAACCGCGTGGTTCTGGAAAAGATTGCCGCCGATGCGGAGGTTTTAGGCGAATTGCTGGGTCGGGAACACGATTTCGATTTTCTTCTGGCGCGCCTGGCAAAGGAGCGCGGCGATGAGGCGCTGCGCGATGAACTGGTGCAATTGCAGAAGCTCATCCGGAAATGCGGCAAACGATTGTGTCGCGACGCGCTCGAACTCGGGCGACGCTTTTACGCGGAGCCGTCCAAGGCATTCGCCAAGCGTATCTCCATCTTTGTGGGCAAACGGAAAGTCTGAGGAGAACAGGCTGAAGAGACAAACTTCAAGGAGCGGCGGCTTCCCAGCCGCTGGGTCCCTCGACGGCTAGGAAGCCGTCCTTCCTTGTTGCCCTTCAACCGCCAATTAACCAATACTACCCCCGCTGGGTGCCGCTGCGTTTCGAAAAGACTGTTGTTCTGTTTGTCTCATGGCATGATCGATCACCCATCATGAAACAAAAGGTCTTATTCATCTGTGTCCATAACAGCGCCCGCAGCCAAATGGCGGAAGCGTTTCTTAACGAGATTTGCGGCGATTATTTCGAGGCGCACAGCGCCGGGCTTGAACCGGGGAGGCTCAACCCGTTGGCGGTCGAAGCGCTGCGCGAGATCGGGATTGATATTTCGAAAAATCAAACTCAATCCGTATTCGACGTTTTCAAATCCGGCGAGCTGTTCGGTTACGTAATCACAGTATGTGACGGAAGTAGCGCCGAACGCTGCCCGATCTTCCCCGGGGTGACCAGGCGATTGCACTGGAGCTTTCCAGATCCGGCCGCGCTCAGCGGTACACGCAGAGAGCGCCTCGCCAGCACACGCAAAATCCGCGACCAGATTCGCGCGCGCATTGAAATCTGGTGCGACGAAATGTGCGCGGTCGAGGCGGGCGCAACCGATTCGATTCCGCACCGGTAAGATCGAGCTCAAGCGAATTACACCCTTCGATCTGTCTTCATCCGCGTCATCCGCGGTTGCTTTCTACGTCTCGTAGCAATCGAGGTATTTGATTCCTGAGCCGGTATTGAAAATCACGACGCGTTCCGCGGAAGTAATTTTGCCAGCAGAACAGAGCGACTTCAAAGCTACGAAACAGGCGGCACCTTCGGGAGCGACGAAGAGACCTTCGCTCGATCCCACTTCGCGAGTGACGCGGATCATTTTGTCGTCATCGACCGCGACGGCGCCGCCGCTAGATTCCCGAAGAATGTTCAAGACGAGGAAATCGCCGATCGCTTTAGGAACGCGCAGACCGGAGGCGCATGTGTGTGCGTCTGGAAATTCGGCTGCCGTTTTTTCGCCAGCCTCGAACGCGCGAACGATTGGCGCGCAGCCGGTCGCTTGAACCGAGAACATCCGCGGCCGCTTGTGGCCGATCCAGCCGAGCTCTTCCATCTCGTCGAACGCTTTCCACATTGCGATGAGGCCGGTGCCGCCGCCCGTGGGATAAAGAATTACGTCGGGCAATTGCCAATGGAACTGCTCGGCCAATTCGTATCCGAGTGTCTTCTTACCCTCGACGCGATACGGCTCTTTTAGCGTGGACATGTCGAACCAGCCTTCGGCTGCTGCACGCCGGGCGATCTCAGCGCCGCAATCGGTGATGAGACCGTCGATGAGAGTGACTTGCGCGCCGACCTCGCGACACTCGATAATGTTCGCGCGAGGGGTGTCGCGCGGCATGAAAACGTGCGCCTCGAGACCGGCCCGGGCGGCGTAGGCCGCCAGCGATCCCCCGGCGTTGCCCGCGCTCGGGACCGCGAGCTTGGTCGCGCCCAGATATTTCGCCATCGATACCGCAACACTCATCCCTCGCGCCTTGAAACTCTGCGTCGGGTTCTGTGATTCATCCTTGATCCAGAGCTCCGATAGGCCAACTGCGCTACCGAATCTTGCGGCCCTAAGCAGCGGTGTCCCGCCCTCGCCAAGCGAAACCGGCTCAACACCATCGGGCAGGGGCAACACTTCGCGATAACGCCATAATGATTTCTCTCGTGGGGCCAGAGTCTCGCGCCTAAGTCTTCGACCTGCCGCAGCAAGATCGTAAATCGCAAAAAGCGGTTTGTGGCAAGAGGTGCAGAGATTCTGCAGACGCGACGAATCGTGCCGGAGGTGACACGCGCTGCATTCGAGGTGGGTTACAAACATCGAAAGAAGTATTGTCCGCAGATTACGCAGATTTGCTGTTTCTTGATTTCTTAATCTGCAACAATCTGCGAAATCTGTGGACGATTCATCCGCAACCATGAGTCGAGCTGTCTCTTCAGTGCGGCCATGGTATCGGCCATCGCTCACGACGCAGATCATGATCGGGCTGATCATTGGCGGATTGATCGGCTGGCTGCGGCCCGATTGGGGAAACGCGGTTTATTTCTTGCGCGACATTTTCATTAACCTGATCAAATCCATCATCGCGCCACTCGTGTTCTCGACGATCGTAGTCGGAATCGCCGGCGCGGGTGCGTTGAAAAAAGTCGGGTGCATGGGAATCAAGGCGCTCATTTATTTCGAAATTGTCACGACCGCGGCATTGTTCATCGGACTAGCGGTGGTGAATTTCATCAAGCCTGGCGCGGGTGTCGTGCTCGCGGCGACGAACATCGACATCGTTAAAACCATCGAGCAAAGCCATCCGAAAACTTTGGTCGAAACGATCGTGCATGCGTTTCCCTCGAGCGTGATCGAAGCAATGGTGCGCGGCGATGTTTTGCAGATCGTCGCATTCAGCGTGCTCTTCGCGCTCGCCGTGTCAGCAGTTGGCGAAAAAGGAAAACCAATCATCCGGGCCATGGAGAGCCTCGCCCAGGTCATGTTCAAGTTTACGAATTACGTGATGCTGTTTGCGCCGATCGGCGTGGGCGCGGCGATGGCGCACACCATTGGCACGCAGGGTCCGGGCGTGTTGGTGAATCTCGGCAAATTGATCGGCTCGCTTTATCTGGCTCTCGTGATTTTCATCTTGTTAATTTTTGGACTGGTGATTTGGATCGTGCGGATTCCGTTGCGGCAATTTGTCATGGCGGTGCGCGAGCCTGCAGCGCTCGCATTCGCGACCACGAGCAGCGAATCGGCATTGCCGAAAGCGATGGAATCGATGGAGCGTTTCGGCGTGCCGCCGCGCATCGTCGGCTTCGTCATGCCGACCGGCTATTCGTTCAATCTCACAGGATCGACGTTATACCTGGCAGTGGCCTCGGTTTTCGTCGCGCAAGCGGCTGAGACGACAATAGGATGGCACATGTCGTTAGGCCAACAGATCACGATGATGTTGACGTTGATGCTGACTTCCAAGGGCGTGGCTGGCGTGCCGCGGGCATCACTTGTTATTTTGCTGGCGACATTGAATTCGTTTGTGCCGTCGGGACTGGGACCGATCGGTGTGGCGATTATTTTCGGCGTGGATGAATTGATGGATATGGGCCGCACATGCGTGAATGTGATCGGCAATTGTCTAGCGACTGTGGTCGTCGCGCGCTGGGAAAAAGAATTGGATGAAAGCCGCGCGCGCGTTTTTGGGACGGCGGGCGAAGGGGAATTGGATTTGAAATCTGGTGACGTCGCCTTCGCCGACGCAGCCGCCCAAGGTGACTAAGATCGAAAATCGTAACTCCATCCTACCCGCGAACCCGATGGCTGGCGAACAGGGGAAACAAAAAACTAAAAGGTTACAAGCTTGTTACTTTTACGAATCGCTTTCGGTAAGCGGGCGGATTCCATTGAAAACAGGCCACTTTTTCATAAGAAAATAGGAGTTGACGGATAAGCTGTCACCACTGAAGATCGCGAACTTCCCTATCATCCAAATCTATGAAAAAAAACCTCGCACTATTCTTAATATTCTCTTCGATTGGCTTGAGCGTTATTGCTTTTGGCGTCGGCGGATCGGCAACGACTCGACCTAACCCAAACGCGGATTCCTTTGCTCAAGGCCCAACAGAAGATACATCAAGCGTGGTCGTCCAACTCAAGGGCGATCCGCTAAGCACGTATTCCGCCACCAAACCAGCTCCGGGCAAGAAAATCGATTTCAATAGCAACACCGTGAAATCGTACCGCGCCCAACTCGCGGCGGGACGCAACGATTTCCGGGACGTCGTTGGAGACGATTGCAGGCGCGCCGATGGTGCAACAGGTTCAGTACAACGCCCTTTACCATCCCAACCTGAGTGAGAGCTATAAGATCATTAACGCTACGGGCGCCTGGACCGCCGCAGGCGGCAGATCCGTCGCCGGGTCGGGCATCAAGATCGGAGACATCGACACGGGGGTCGACGAGACGCACCCCTTCTTCGATCCAACAGGCTTCAGCTACCCGGCCGGGTTTCCCAAGTGCGACGCAGCGGATAGCACTTCGCACCACCCAGACCAAGACTGCAAATACGTCTCGCCAAAAGTCATTGTTGCCAAAGTCTTCTACAACAAGGCCAAACAGCAGGGCCTTGACGCCCAGGCGATCCAAGATCATGGGACGCACACCGCTGGGGATGCCGCGGGCGTGACTGGCAAGACTGCGGTGGTGAATGGCGTGAGCATCGATGACATATCTGGGATCGCGCCGGGCGCGTTCCTAGGTAACTACAACGTCTTCCCAGGCGAGGTTCTCAACGCCCGCAGCGAGGACATCCTCAACGCAGTCGATGCCGCGATCGCCGACGGCATGGATGTGCTCAACCTTTCACTCGGGGGCTTGCGGCCCAACTCAGCCGGTAGGGACGTCCTCTCAATCGGTCTGGACAATGCGGTCGATGCTGGCCTCGTTGTTGCCGTGGCCGCCGGCAACAGCGGTCCCGGGGCTGGTACTCTGGAATCACCCGGCCGGGCGCCCAAAGTCATTACCGTCGGTGCGAGCACGAACCAGCATTTCGTCGGCCAACCGTTCACCTATCCGGCGAGCGGCGGGACAACGATCGGTGCGGCTGTCGGAGATTTTCCCGCCCTTCCCACCGCCTCGTATGATCTTTTCGACACGCACAGCACTGCTTGCACCAGCGTCGATCCAGGCGCTTCAGGCAAGCTGGCGATAGTCGACCGCGGGACTTGCACGTTCAGCACAAAGGTGCGCAACGCGATCGCGGTCGGCGCTGTGGGTGTGCTTGTGATTAACAATGTCGCGGGTGATCCGATCGCCATGGCAAAAGACGGGCTGGGCGGCGACAACCTGCCAGCAGTTATGATTGGCAA
>QHOM01000178.1 GCA_003218785.1 Verrucomicrobiota bacterium | reverse complement strand
ATCGGTCGTCGGAACTATCACTGGCGTTCTTGCTGGTAGTGTCGCGCTGATCAGTTTCGGGATCGATTCGGTGATCGAAGTTGCTTCCAGCCTGGTACTCATGTGGCGACTGAGCGATGCCGCTGCTACGGAAGATCGAGAAGCCTTCGCGCATCGACTGGTGGGCGTTTGCTTTCTTGCTCTCGCTGTTTACGTCAGCTTCGAATCGCTCAAGCATTTGTTCACACATTCGTCGCCGCGTGTGACTTATCTTGGAATCATTTACGCCGCCGCCTGCGTTATCGTCATGCCATTGCTCGCCCGAGCCAAACGTCGCGCGGCCGCAAATCTTCAGAGCCACGCATTGCACGCCGATTCTCACCAAAGCGATATTTGTGCCTATCTCGCGGTGATCTTGGTAGGCGGATTGGGTCTCAACGCACTTTTCGGATGGTGGTGGGCTGATCCGGTGGCAGCGCTTTGCATGGTGCCGATGATCTTGCGCGAAGCGAGCAGTGGCTTGCGCGGCCAGCCATGCACTCATGAACACAGAGCCTGACGGGTAGAGAAAATGCACTCATCGTCCTCATCTTTTACTTCGCGATGGCTGTCGCTGCTTTGATCGTCGAATTCGTTTTTCAGATCCTAGGATTAGTTCCGCACCACCGAAGCGCGGAGGTTGTCGAAACCTCCGTCACGTTCAATTACATGATCGTGCTAAACATCATTTTCGTCGCAATCGTCGCTTTTCTCCTCGTTCGATCCTTTCGGATCGGCGGCCCCAGGATGCTGGCGCACATATCGTGTCACTCATCTAATTTAATGAAAAATGAAGTAATGAGTACATCGAGCTAACCTTGGAGAAGGATGCTCATCATGGTTGCCAATTCAGATCTCGACGGAAATGCCTTTAATGATTTTGATCTTAGTGCGGTGCTTCGCGGCGCCAGGGCAACTTTCCTTCGATTTCGAGCTGGAGTGACAAACTGAGGAACGTGCGGATGAGAACGATCAAACCCAGGACCAACACGTTTTGCATTGTGGGCGCTACAACGACCGTGCGGATGATGTCGCCAGCAATGAGGAACTCGAGACCGAGCAAAATCGCGCGTCCCACATCCTGTCGGTAAAGCGAATAGTAATTCCCGGTACTCTGCGCGCGATGGAGTACGAGTCGAGCAGTTGCGACGAGTGCACCACCCACAACGATAAATACGCCTACGCCATCCACGGCGGTCCCAACGATGTCCATGATGTGCCGATAGTATTCCATGATTGCTTAATTGCCGGAAAGCGCGCCGACTTTCAATGCTGCGTGTAAACACCCGACCACAATTGCAGCCGACACGGCTGCCTCCACAGAGCAAAATTTATCGCTCCAGAACCACGCAAGCGACCGCGTGATGTTCGGTATGGCTGAGAGTGATAAGCGCAGAAGCGACACCGCGTTGTGTGGCCAGTTCTTGAGCCGGTCCTGAAAAGACGAGAAACGGTTCGCCGCTCGGTTTTTTGCGTATGTCGATGTTACGCCAACCCATTGCCTTTCCGATGCCCGTGCCGAATGCTTTCGAAACAGCTTCTTTTGCTGCGAAACGCGCAGCCAGATGCCGTGCGGGAAATTTCATCGACATCGAATATTCAATCTCACCATTGGTGAAAACACGGTGAAGAAATCGATCACCGAAACGATCAATGGAACGCTGAATACGCGCACACTCGACAAGGTCGACACCGATTCCAAGCACGCTCATCTCGTTGGACTTGACTGCTTAAAGCAGTCAAGTCCGCAATCTAATAGAGTGATCATCCGGGGTAACTCGACATCGCGGCGAGCATTTCCTTTACGGCCGCTCCGAGTCCCACCGAGATTGCGCGTGATACGATGGAGTGACCAATGTTGAGTTCGGTCAAATTAGGAATCTGATGAATGAGCGCGATATTTTTATAATTGATTCCGTGGCCGGCGTTGACCTGCAGATGTGATTCTGATGCGGCGCGCGCCGCTGCCCGGAGCTTTTCCAGCTCTTCTTTCTCGACCTTTTCAGTAAATGCGTTGGCCAGTTTGCCGGTGTGCAGCTCGACCATTTCAACGCCGAGTTCAGCCGCAGCGTCGGCTTGTTCCAAAGTAGGGTCGATAAAGAGACTGACGCGAATGCCTGAAGCTTGGAGCCGCTTTACCGTGTTCTCCAGTCCTTTGCGCTGCGCAATGACATCAAGACCGCCTTCGGTTGTGACTTCCTCGCGCTTTTCTGGAACGAGGCAGACTTCATCCGGCACGATACGCAGCGCAACGTCAATAATCTCTTCGGAATTGCCCATTTCCAAATTTAGTTTCGTCATGATGTTCTGGCGCAGCCGCTCAATATCTCGATCTTGGATGTGGCGGCGATCAGCCCGCAGATGCGCCACAATCCCGCCAGCGCCGGCTCGCTCGCACATTCGCGCCGCCGCAATCGGATCTGGCTCCGCGTTCTTGGATTCCGGCATCGTGGCGTATCGCGCCTGTCGCAAGGTCGCCACGTGATCGATGTTAACTCCCAGACGCAAACCACTCATTTGATCGCGCCAAATAGGACTCACTCGATGAGCCTGAGCAAGTCAGAAACGAACAGAGTTCGATTTCCGTGGTCGCGTTTCGCTTGACGGTTACTTCAAAAATTCTGAGTACTCTTCAGCCGCGTAATTGCTTGCGCTTGGGCCACCCCGTCTTCCATTTGCTCGAGCATCGTCTCAAGCTACCTGCGCGCGTCGGGAGCAATCCGCTGCTCCAGTCGCGCCAACTCACTGCCTCTCTTCTGTGACTTCTTTGGCCTTTGCCTTGGTCTCCCTCCATGCTTCTTTGGTCTTTCTACCGACGGTTTTGGCGGTGCTTTTTGTCGTTCTCCCTACTGCCTTTGCGGTGTCTTTAATTGCCTCGCCTGTTTTCTTGGCACCGTACTTTATTTGTTCCCCCGGCGATTCCTGCGCGACAGCAGTGAGTGCGCCGACTGTCAACAAAGCAATAACTATTCCTGCCGTTTTCATAATTGTCCTTTCTTCATCATCGTGTTTTCTTCACTCAACTCTCTACAAAGGAAACGGATCAGCTGCTTCGGTCGCGTGCATCTGTCCCGCCTCAACCGGGTCGGAGGTCGGCGTGATGTCGACGCGAGCTGCAACGCAGGGCCAGCATCACCGATGCCGGCAACAACGGTCGCAGCACATACGCTTGTAAATCGATGCCAGCATCGACAATGGGACGCCGAAATTGTAAAGCGTTGCGATGAATCCGTAAGCCAGCGTCAGCGAAATACGCCCAACTGATTCGTAGCGCCGAGGGTTCACCAGGATTCGCTTGTCGCTATATGTCACGCGACCGCTGCGGCAAAGCTCGCGAAAAAATTGTACGTCTTCCATCAACGGTACCTCGGGAAATCCGCCAATGTCCAGGAAGGCAGTTCGCCGGCAGAACAGGCCGTGATCGCCGCATCGCATTCGGAGCAGAATACCTGCGTAATGCGCAAAGGTGTCGGTCAAGCGATAAACGAAGCCTCGCGGCAGGCGAATCCGGAAGTAACCGCCGACGACCTTCGAATCATTCATGATACCCGCGATCTCATCCAAAGATCCTAGCGGGACTTCAGCGTCCACATGAACAAACCAAAGGATGTCACCGCGTGCAGCGGAGGCACCGGTATTCATTTGTGTGGCTCGACTGCGGTCGCTTTTAACAAGCCGATCGCAAAAGCCCGTGGCGAGGTCGACCGTGCCATCCGAGCTTCCGCCATCAGCGACGATAATCTCCGCTTCGGGCGTGCGGTCGCGCAGGTGTTGAAGAAATGGTCGTATCAACGGCGCCTCATTGAAGACCGGAACAATGATCGACAACTGCGTTCGAACGTTTTTCTCGGAATCGCCCGTCAAGTGGCGGTCACCCGATCGCATCTTTGCTGAAACTGTACTGGAGTCCGCAGATAACATATCGGGTACCGATCATCGGCTAGTTTTCGCCCAGCAGCCCACTTTGGCAGGAATTTTGCAGTTAAGCAGGAATAAAACGCCGGGCTGATGCGTCTCGTAAACAAGCAGAGACGACAACGATGCGTGCTACGCTTGGCTGTGGTGCCAGAAGACTATCCATCCAGCCAATTATCAGCAGACGAAAGTAAAAACGGAGGAATTCATATATGATCTCAAGACTTATCATCGCAGCAGCTATTACACTATTCTTCACACCGGCGGCGCTGATCGTTGCCCAGGAACATCCGGAGCATCCGAAGAAAGGCGCAGAGCACCCAAAGAAAACCGGCGCGGAGAAACAGGTCAGCAACGCTGATATTTCCGCTGGCATCAAGAAGAACATCGATGCGCAAAGCAAAAAGAGCACTGATAGCAAGTTCCACGTCAATTACCAAGGCCAGGATCTCGCTCTCGACCTAATAAGAGTGCACGACGACCGACTCTCCGATCTCGGCGGGGGAAAATATTTTGCGTGTGTGGACATGACGGCCACCGACGGCAAGACGTACGATATTGATTTCTTTCTAACCGGATCGCCGGGCAAAATGAAAGTCACAGACACGTCCGTTCATAAGGTCGACGGAAAACCTCTTTACGATTGGAAAGAAGAGAACGGAACGTGGCACAAGGTTCCCGCAAGCTGACGAACAATTAACCCCGCAGGCCAGCGGCATAGGTTTCGATGCGATTTTTAATTGTTCCAGTCGTTTTCCTGGCAAGCGTGCTCGCTGCACGTGCTGCTGGCGAGCCCGGCATAATCAAAGGTTCCGATCGGTTCGAGTTCGTTTACCGAGTCAAACTGCCGGAGATCAAAGGCGAGGCCCGCGTCTGGATCCCGTTGGCAAAGACCGACAGCTTTCAAACGGTCACCGAGGAGGAGCTGAACATCCCAATGAAATGGGAAAAAGTGCAGGACCGCGATTACGCCAACGATATCTGCGTGCTGCATCCACAGCCTGCGGACAGCGGCAAAACGATCGAGCTGCGATACCGTGTCGAACGAAAGGAAAAAGCAGCCTATTCGGCAAGCAGCGCAGATGCTGCGCGGTACCTGCGCCCGGAAAAGCTCGTACCAATCAACGAGACGTTCCGAACGCTCGCGCAAAAAGCGGTGGCGGATAAGAAGGATGATCTCGATCGAGCAAAAGCGCTCTACGATCATGTGATGGGTCGAATGCGCTACGACAAATCAGGCACAGGCTGGGGTCGCGGTGACGCCCTCTACGCCTGCGACGCGCGCACCGGGAACTGCAGCGATTTCCACGCCTACTTCATCGCTTTAGCGCGCAGCATCGGCATACCCGCGCGCTTTGCTATCGGCGCTACGATTCCCGCCGACAAAAATGAGGGAACGATCGACGGCTATCACTGCTGGGCCGAATTTTTTGCGGATGGACGCTGGGTGCCGGTGGACATCAGCGAAGCTTGGAAAAATCCAAAGCTGGCCGATTACTACTTTGGTCATAATCCGGCCAATCGTTTCGAGTTGACGAAAGGCCGGGATCTGGTGGTCGATCCCGAGCCGGCCAGCGGCCCGATCAATTTTCTGGCCTACCCCTTGCTCGAAATGAACGGCGAGTTAACAAAGCCCGAGACCACCTTCATGTTCCGGCGCATCGGCGCATAAGAAAGATTTGTCGTCTCGTCAGCCGCGCGTTGCCGCCGTATATGAGCTGATGATAAAGTCTCAGCGGCGTCACGCCGAACCGTGCAAAGAATTCCTTTGATCGATTATGTTGGCAGACCGCTGCTAGCCTGTGTATTTGTCGCGCTGCTCTGGCTGCAATGGCGTTTTCCGCTGCGACGCCAGCATTTCAGCGCACTGCATCGTCTGGTGCGCAATTTCGTGCTTTCGATTCCCGGATTCGCCATCGTCCGTCTTGCCATGCTGCCAATCCCATTCGCGGTCGCGATGTGGGCGCAGAATCGACATATCGGTTTGTTGAACTGGGTCGCTCTGCCTGGATGGGCGGCTTGCATCGCGACGTTTCTGCTGATGGATTATGCTTACTGGTGGTGGCACTGGGCCAATCACATGGTCCCCCTCTTCTGGCGATTCCATAACGTGCATCACACGGATCTTGACCTCGACGTTAGCACGGCTGCGCGATTCCATTTCGGCGAAATGGTTTTTTCGGTCGGCTTTCTCTCTGTCGCAGTCATGATCTTCGGCATCGGGCCGATGATGCTTCTCGTTTTCTTTATCACCTTCGAAGCCGCAACGCTGTTTCATCATTCCAACTGGCGACTTCCCATTAAGCTCGAACGCATTTTAAACTTGATTGTCGTCACGCCGCGGATGCACGGTATTCATCACTCGATCGTCCAGCGCGAGACCAATTCAAATTGGGGAACAATTTTCTGCTGGTGGGACAAACTACATCACACTCTACGTCGCGACGTGCCGCAGGATGCCGTTACTATCGGCGTCGCCCCCTATCGGGAGGAGCACGAACTCACTCTGGGAAAGCTCTTCGCTCTGCCGTTTCGTGAGCAAATGTTAATGTTCGCGTCGCCGTGTCGCGCGGCTGAGCAGCGCCGTGAATCCGAACAGAAAAGACAGGATGACCAATATTCGACATGAACGCGTCGCGATCGTTGCCGGTGTCGGTCCAGGACTCGGAGCCGCGCTGGTGAAGAAGCTGACGCAGGAAGGTTGCCGCGTCGGTATGTTCGCCCGCTCGCCTCAATTCATCGGCAAACTTGCCGCTGAGCTTGGCTCGCGAGCGCTGGCAGTTCCCACGGATATCTCAGACCCGAAACAGGTCGCGACTGGGTTCCGCAAAGTGCGAGAGAAACTCGGCGCGGTGGAAATTCTCGTCCAACACGCCAGCGATTCGATCGGCGCAGGGCTGCTAAAAACCACGCCCGATGAATTCGAACGATCATGGCGCGTCGCAGTCTTGGGCGCATTCCTCTGTACACGCGAAGCCATCCCCGAAATGCTAAAACGACGCACCGGCACGATCATTTTTACAGGCGCGACTTCGTCCGTACGCGGGCGCGGTGGCGCGGTCGCATTCAGCAGCGCAAAGTTCGCGGTGCGCGGCCTAGCGCAATCTCTCGCCGTGGAACTGTGGCCCAAAGGCATCCACGTCGCGCACGTGATTATTGACGGCATCATTGACACGCCAAGGGTGCGCAAGAGCTACAAACCTTCAGCTAAAGAACCGTTGCTTAAGCCGGAAGCGATCGCGGATTCGTATTGGAACCTCATCCAGCAAGACCGCACCGCATGGAGCTTGGAAATCGATCTGCGTCCAGACAGAGAGGCGTTTTTCGAATGATTCTCTTTACTTAAAGATGTTGTCCAGGAGCAGTTGTGTCCGGCTGTAATTGCGGCCGTGCGGGCCTTGATCGTTCAAGCCCCAGTCGTACGGAAGATACTTCGTGTCGTATTTGCCGCTGGCCGCAAACTCACGAACTGATTGCGGCGCGTAATGACCCAGGATTTTCGGCACGCCGCCGGTTTTATCGAAGTCCTGCTTAAACCATTTGAAGATGCTGGAGATGTCCACCTTCTTTTCGTTAGGCAAAAACTTGTTGAGATCAGCGCGTGCCAGCCAGGCTTGATATGTGCGATCGTTCTGTTCTTCGAATTTATCGGCCGTGTAGGCAAAACGCTGCAGCGGCGGACAGCTGCGCGCCGCGCATACGAGAACGGCGTGCGCGCGGTAACCGATCGACGGCCGCAGCGCCCCATGCTCGATGTCGTCTAGCGAGACTTTGCGACCGCCGATCTCGTTGCGTTTGCCGGAGAACGAGTCCTTCAACTGCCAGACACTCTCGGTAGGATAATTCGACAGGATCCAGCGGAGCGTAAAAGCGTTGTAGCCATTGACGAGCGCGGCAGCTTTTTCATTGCCCTGGGCGGGATTATCTAGTCTCGGCGCAAATTGCCTCAAATATTCATCCAGCGCGGAAAGATCTGCCTCGTTTTGTTTCCATGCGCCGTAGTTCACCAGTCCCTGCTCGTTCACATATTTCTTTAGCAGCCGATCGAACTCGTCGTGATTAATCCCGGCGTGCACATTGACGTTTTCGCCGGTCTGGGCGCGCGCTGCACTGACCAAAGTGAATTCGAACGTGAAGATGGTGAGAAGAATCCGGAGTTTGCTCATATTTTATTTTGGCGAGTTGATCAGCGCCCAGATGTACCCATCGGGGTCAGCCACAAAGGCTTCCGTTCCCCAACTGTATTTTCGCGGTTCTTGCGCAATTCGGTAACCGGCTTTGCGCGCTAGTTCCACGGTGGCCGCGACATCGGCAACGGCGAAATGCGGATACATCCCCCACCCCGGGCGCGCGTTGCTCGGACGTTTCTCATCCCAATCCCAGTGAGTGCTGGAGAGAAAAACGCCTATGTTACCTGATTCCAGCATCGCAAAATTTTTGCCCTGCGATTTGATCTTCAGGCCAAGCAGATCGTGGTAGAAAGCAATCGACCTCTTCAGGTCGCCCACTTCCAGAAGAATATGATCAATCTTCGGCGGCGATTGGTCCTGAGCCGATGCGGTGAGAGCAATTGACAGGACCGCTATGCAAGCTGCGAGTTCTCCTCGGCATTTCACGTGTCGTTTCATCGACAACTATAACAGGTAACTGCGGAGCTGATCGCGCGAGCCTCCCAGTGCGAGCATGTAAACTTTATCGCCCTCGCGCCACGTTGCCGTCGCCCATTCTCCTTGCTGGACAAATTCCGGTTTGCGGTTGAGCGCCCGATGGGATGCCTCAGGACCATTCGTCGTGACCAGATGAATCAGCCCACCGTCTGGGCGCAAAAAACAGATCACCGACACAGGAATTCCATTCCATGAGAACGTCTTGCAGCCGAGGCTCTCCAGTTTGTCGAGATTTTGCGGCAAGGTCTGCGCGGCCGGCATGTGGTTCGCGCGCAACCATACCAGGAGCTCGCCCGCATTATGCGATTGCGCGTCGAAACTCGACTCGTTCCTAACAAGTGACGAAACGACACCGAGTGCCTGGCTCTGCCATCCCGCCAGATGCGTCGACCGCGTTTCAGACCAGATCAAAGAACCGACAATCGCCATCGAGATCAGTGCGGCGGCAATTGCCCACTTGATGAATGGCGAGTGGAGCGGACGGCTCACCTTTACGCCGGCAAAAATGCTTTCTCGCAAGTCGGGCGGCACTTCGATGGCGCGGAATTTTTCGGTCATGGCTGCGTCGAATGCGATTGACTCCCGGAACCAGCGTTCCAAGACCGCATCGCGTCGGGCTTGCTGCAGTGCCTCGGCAAAACACGGGTCACTTGCGTCCTGACCGCCTGGCCGATACGCATTCAAAATGAATTTGGCTTCCCGATTATCCATGTGATTCCTCCCTTTTGTCTGATTGGAAGGCAACGACTTTATTCCCGAGAGCTTCCTCTTTTGAGAGCAGCCGCTGACGTAACAGTGCTTTGCCGCGCGACAACCGCGACATCACCGTGCCGATCGGCACCTCAAGCATGTCCGCGATTTCGTGATACGAGAATTGTTCCAGATAAAACAGCGTGAGCGGCGCGCGAAACGGCTCTTCCACTTCACCCAAGGCCTGCAGTACCGTCGGGCTGTCGAACGCGTTCATATTTGGCAAGATCGCCATCTCATCCTCATGCACGTCATCCAGCTCGACCTTTGGAAAACGAACTTCATGGCGTCTCCGATTTAAGAATTCGCGATATAACGTGGTAAAAAGCCACGACTTCGCCTTCGAGGGGTCGCGCAATTGGTTGCCCTTCGACGCCCACAGAAAAAATGTCTGCTGGGTCAAGTCCGCCGCATCCGCCTCCGACTTCGCAAGGCTGAGCGCAAAACGAAACAGCGGCGCGTATTGCCGATCCACTAGCTCCTGAAAATCGATCGCACTCACATCCGGACTTTTCCCGTAGCGGCAGCCGTTTCGCCTGCGATCGGGCTCCGCCTCGGAGCAAAGTAAAGCCTCGCCACGGCCTGCAAAATGCCGAACCCAGCGCAAACCGCGGCGAGAACATTGCCGGAGATTTTCGACTTTCCGCCCTGACGCGGTCTGTATCGAACGGGCACTTCTGCGATCCTGAGTCCCGCCTCGATCGCACGAATTTGCATTACCACGTTCCAGCCGAAACCGCGTTCGCGCATGTTAATATCATCCAGTGCCTGCCGGCGGATAAGTCGCAGCGGTCCGAAATCAGCAAAGCGAAATCCCCAGCCGTATTCGATCAGCTTGCTAACGAGGCGATTCCCGAAACGCTGAACACGCGTCATGGCCTGACGACCCGCCTTCGTCGTGAATCGATTACCCAGGACCAAATCGGCGCCGTGTTCAGCCGCTTCGATCATTACATCAACACGTAGCCGCAGTGCGGCTCCGTCAGCACTTCTGCACCCGCCGCTCGCGCGCGTGACGCGGTCGCGTCGCCGCTGCCGTTGTCTATGACACGAATCCGGGAAAAACCCTGCCGCCGCACGTTTCGAACAACATCCGCGATCGTTGCTTCCTCGTTCAATGCTGGAATGATGACGAGACAGGAATCGCGCAACCAGTCCGCATGTGTTCCACCGTGAATCTCTCCTTCTTCGAGCGTCCCAATCACGACAGTGAGAGTCGCAGCGACCGCGTCTATTCCGCGTCGACCGAAAGAAGATCCAGCAGTTGCGCGTAGCCGCCTTTCGCAAGCCGTTGTGCCGCGAGTTTCGTGTACGCTTCCGGCGCCTCGACGCCGAGTCCGTTCACGAGTCGGTTCATCAAGTTAAACAGGCCGCATATTGCTGCTGCGTCGTGCAACGCGCGATCGTCCCAGCTCGCAGCAAAAATTTCATCGGCATCCGCCGCTGTCACTGCGCCAGGCGAAAGCGTAAGCTTGCGCACGAAAGCCAAGACGGGGCGCATTCTATGATCAACATGTTCCAACCCAGAGCCGGAGAGAATTTCCGACGTTGCATCCGCGTCAATCCCGAGCGCGACCGCGGTTTGCGAATGAACTGCGCGGCAATAATCGCACTTGTTTAGAGCCGAGACATACGCCGCGATCAGCTCGCGCTCGGCCGGACTGAAAGCTGATTCTCCGCGCAGGAGGATTTCGTGATACTCCAGCAGCGGCCGCGCTGCTTTCGGGAAAGCTTGAAAAACTTGCAGCAAACCTGCTTCTGGCGGCAGGGACTTTAGAAAAGACATTCGTTGTCGGGTGCGCTCGGACGGAATCAGACGCGCAGTCTGCGCACGGTCCAGATCGTATCGAGATCGCGCAAATAATAGAGAGTAAAACAGGCGCCGAGCATCGGCCAGGCGGCGAAGAACAACATATTCGGGGCGATGAGCGGATGCACATATTGATTGTAACTGGAAAGAGTCGAGACCGCGTGGAAGAGCAACACGAGTCCGTAACTCCATCGCTTTGCGAACCCCACGATGAAAGCGCCCAGCACTGCCAGCTCAAGGGCACCGATAATGTAGATCATCGAGCTGCTCACGCCCTTGATGAAGTAGAAGTGTTCCATGATCTTCGATGCGTGCTGCGGTTCTACAAACTTGTCGATGGTCCAGATAATCATGACGAGAAAAACCGTGACGCGCAGGACCAAGAGCGCCACGCCGACACGGTTGTGGTCTTTGAGCGAATTCATTTAAGAATCATGAGCGGGCTCGCGCAGAAAGCGCGAGAACAAATATCAAGCGCGTAGCCGCAGCCGCACATTGAGAATCGTCGCAATCACCAGACCAGTCACGCTGATGGCTGCCAGAACTTTGTTGAACGCGATAAAGATAAAAATAAAAACACCGGCAGCGCTAGCGATTCCAATGAGAAGAGCCGACGCGCGGTGATGTTCTCTCATTCCGAGGGCGAGACCAAGGAGGGTCACGAGCAGGAAAACGATGAGGAGCGGCAGCAGGACCGCATCGTTAATCAAAAAGCCGAGGCCGATTGCGGACAAGATCGACAACGCGGGAAACCCGAGACAACAGAGCGCCGCGAATATCGAACCAACGACGCCAACTTTGTCGGTGTGTCTTTTCCAAAAACTTTTCATTCTGCGCAGCAGGAAAGTTTCGCCGGATCTTTGTAGCGCG
>QHOM01000177.1 GCA_003218785.1 Verrucomicrobiota bacterium | reverse complement strand
AGACGCCACCTGCTGGCAATCCCGGCCGTCGACTTCCAAATCATTTCCGGCTTCGGCATGGAAGCGTCGGTCAACGGTGATACCGTTCTTGTTGGCAGTCGCAGACTGTTAACCAATCGGGGGGTCGCGTTACCCAAAATGCCGGCTGTGAGCGACGCCGAAGTTTGGATCGCTGCGCGCCAACCGATCGCCGTGATTTATTTGCATGACGAAATTCGGCCAGAGGCGAAAAGTGTAATCGCATTTTTACAAAGAAGCGCGACCGCTGTCGCTCTCCTCACAGGCGATCGTGCCGCGGCGGCAGACGCAGTGGCCGCACAGGTGGGAATCAAAGAAGTTCATGCGGAGATTGCGCCCGACGCGAAGCTGCAATGCATTCATCGCTGGCGGCAGGAGGGAAAGAAAGTTGCCATGGTTGGCGACGGCATCAACGATGCGCCCAGTTTAACAGCTGCAGATGTCGCGATCGGAATGGGCGCGCGCGAGTGGGTGCGTGGAAAAACGCGCGACCGCGGCCGCAATTGAAAGGGCGCTGTTTTCGCTGCGTCCATCCAGAATGTCGATCTTCGACACAACCAATGTGCCTTTTGTCAGCGTGCCTGTTTTGTCGAAGGCGAATTGGTTGACGCCAGCCAGATTTTCAATCGCAACGCCGCCCCGGAACAAAATTCCATTTCGCGCTCCGGCGGCAATCGCGACCAGAATCGCAGATGGAATCGACAAGACCAGCGCGCAAGGCGACGCGACCACGAGCAAAGTCATGGTGCGGTAAAAAGCGTCTGCGAGCGGTTTGTGGATCGCCAATAAGATTACGAAAAGCAATGCGCTGAGGCTGAGGGCAACCCAAGTGTAGTAACGGCTAAACGAATCGGTGAATCGCTGAGCAGGCGCTTTCTGCTGCTGCGCCGTTTGAATGAGCGAGAGAATCCGCTGAAGGGCACTCTGCTGCTCTTCGCGGGAGGCGCGGATTACAGCCTGGCCATCCAGATTGAGTGTGCCGCTGCTGACGGAATCGCCCACCCCCTTTGGAACGGGCTGCGATTCGCCGGTCAACGCGGATTCATCGGCGGAAGTTGCGCCTTCGATCATCACGCCATCGACCGGAAATAATTCACCGGGCTTGACGAGGAGCTCGTCACCAGGCCGAATTTCGTCAATCGGAACCTCGATCCACGATTGACCCTCGCGGCGGAGCGCTCGCTGCGGCGCGCTCTTCAGCAACGACTCGATCGTTTTCTTTGTGCGATGATTGGCAAATTGTTCGAGCGTGTTGCTGAGCGAAAAAAGAAAGAGCAGCGTCGCACCTTCAGTCCACGCGCGAACTGTCGCGGCGCCCAACGCCACAAAGATCATCAGAAACTGGACGTCGATCCTTCGCTGCTTGAGTCCCAGCCAGACATCCTGTGTGGCAAACCAGCCTCCAGCAATGTATGCGACAGTAAATGAGACGATGATTGGCCACCCTGGATACGCAGCGCGCCGGAAGCCGAAACCCGCCAGCGCACTCATTCCACATGTGCCGACCAGAGCGAGCATGATGCGATAATCGCGGATTGTCGCTGGCGGGACTGGGCGGTTCCGCCATTTCGGCAGAGGAATCCGTCTCCAGATTAAACGCGGTTCAACTGTTGGATGCGCCCGATGAAATTCCGTTATGTGGTCGTTAATCCGATGTCGGTGAAACAGCGCGGAGGGTGCATTCGGCTGCACCGAAATCTCCCACTCGCCATCAAACTCTCGGCGCACCTTCATCTCGACCCGTTGAAAGAGCTCGAGCGATGGCGGGCTGTAAAATCCGACATCGATCTTGCGGGCGTGCGCGTCGACCCTGAGTTGCTTCACTTCCGATTCCTTCGCAAGAATTCGCGCCACCCGCGAATCAATATCGTTGGCCGGTCTCATTTTCAGATCCTGCTGTAGCCAGGATCGGTGATCCCGGCATTGCGATGAAATGATATAGCTTCGTCCTCCTCTCTGCATCGAGAGTGCGCTTGCCGCGCATAAACTGCTTTCCGCGTTTTGGCTTTGGTTGAGCGAAAATTGCTCCGTCATTCAAGACTGGCGCGCTCGTACCACGGCAAGAAACGCACAGCGTTTGCCAAATCCGGGAAAGCGCATGTTTCCTTAACGGGCCACGATTCTCGCAAATGAAAACAGAGACAGTTGCCACAAGCTCGGCTGCGGAACACGCGGCGATCACTATCAGGAAAATCCTGGTGCCGACCGATTTTTCTCCCGCATCGAAGAAAGCTTTTTCCTACGCGCTTCGCTTTGCTGGAGAACCAAGTTCCAAAATCGTACTACTGCACGTTCTTGAGCCGGAAACCCCACTGACATTGGCAGGGCGGACAGGGACGGCGTTCTATGAAGAGGAACTGGCTGCTGTGGAAAAAGATTTGCGCGCGTTGGCGCATTCAGCCGGAGCGGCTGGCATCGCCGGCACAAGATCGATAGTTCGCACAGGAGTTGCGACCCACGAAATCGTCGAAGCAGCGAAAGAACTCGATGTCGATCTTATCGTGATCGCCACGCACGGTAGATGAAGACGAAATCGCCACTCAAAGCGCGCACAAGAAGAGATTCAGTTCCAATGGCGACCAACGGAACCCGCAGGCCCTGCCCGCATCCAACTTGCCAGCACCGACACAGTCCGTTCGAATTTTCGTGCGGGAGTGACGTCCCACGCCTGCTGCTCGTCGAAGAAAGGGAAAGAAGAGATTAATGAAAACAGAGATCGAAACCCCTGCAAAAACAGGAAAAAAAGTAGAACCGGAACCGATCGCGGCGCGTGTGGCGCTTCATCCGTTTTTGGTCGGAATGAACCGCGCAGATCTGGCGCTGCTAACCGACTGCGCGATTCCGGTGCATTTTAAGAGCGGGCAAATCGTTTTGCGTGAAGGCGAATTCGCGAACCGCTTTTACTTGATCGAAAGCGGAAGGGTTGGACTCGAGTCCGGCAAAAGTTTCGGCGACCCAGTTGTGATCGAGGCGATCGGGCCTGGAGATTTGCTGGGTTGGTCGTGGATGTTCCCGCCTTACGTCTGGCATTTTACCGCCCGCGCCGTCGAGCCTACAGAAGCCATCTTTTTCTACGGCACCATTTTGCGGGAATATTGTGAGACAGACCACTCGTTAGGCTACGAGCTGTTCAAACGAATGAGTCCAATCATGCTAAGGCGCTTGCAGGCCGCGCGCGAGAAGATGTTGTTGCTGCACGCGGGTAAAGCGTCGCTGGAGCCCGTGGTTTAGAGTCGCCATTCATGGATCACGAACAGGATACGGATTGACGGCCAAATCGGGCTGGAAGAGTTTGTTTACCTTTCATGGCCACGACCGCGCCAGCGAGTGCGAATTCGAACAAGCAACTGATCGACATGCTGCGCCGGTCGCGCCTGTTTCGCGACTACGAGAGCGTTTTCACCAAAGCAACTGGTTTGCCGCTGGCGCTTCGTCCGTTGGATTACTGGCAGTTGGAGCATCAAGGTAAGAAACAGGAGAATCTGTTCTGCGCTCTGCTCGCCGAACGGCCTGCCACGTTGGCGGCTTGTCTGCAAGCCCATCAGGATATGATTGATCACACTGGATTAATCCCGCACACCGTCACCTGTCCGTTCGGGTTAACCGAAACCGCGGTGCCGGTGCGACTCGGCACAGAGATCATCGGATATCTGCGAATCGGTCAGGTGTTACGTCATATGTTGGCTAAATCGGACACCACAAAAGTGAGCCGCGAGCTGGAGCGGCGCGGAGTACGATTCACGGCCGAAATCCGCAAAGCGTGGGAGAAAAATCCGCTCATCCCGCCAGACCGCTACAACGCAATTGTGCGGTTGCTCACGTTTTTCGCCGAACAACTCTCCGCTTTGACCAATCAAATTGTGTTGGAACAACAGAATGCCGAGCCGCCGCTCGTGCAAAAGGCGCGCGAGTACATCGACAAGCACAAAATGGAACCGCTTTCATTGGCTGCTGTGGCCAAGGCTGCCGGCGCGAGTGTGTTCCACTTTTGTAAAGTTTTCCGGAAATCAACCGGATTGAAATTTACCGACTACGTCGCGCGCGTCCGGCTGGAGGACGCAAGGACCCAGCTCTTGAATCCGAACCGAAGAATCAGCGAAGTAGCCTACGACGTCGGCTTTCAGTCGCTCACCCAGTTCAATCGCATGTTCAAGCGCGTCTTCGGCCAGTCGCCCACCGAATTTCGTGAGCATATCGCCAGCGGAAAAGGACGGCCGAAAGCCGCTTAAGACCGGAATCTTCATGTGCGCAACCTTTCAGGTCGTTTCCCGGCACTTTAGAATCCTCCACGATTCGCCCTTAACTAAACACGAGGAAACAACAGGCGCAGACACGTGGCTACAACAAAACGGCAAGCTATTATCACCGAAATGGCTGGCAATTATTCTTCACCAGATCCCTCGAGAAACCGTTCGCAAGCCCGTGTCAGCGCGGGTTTATTGATGTTTCGGCGTAAAGGTGATGTCCTTGAATTACTTCTTGTTCATCCGGGCGGACCGTTCTTTGCCAAAAAAGACGAAGGCGTGTGGACAATTCCAAAAGGCGAAGCTCTCCTGACGCGCGCTCAAATTGAATTTGAAGAAGAGCTTGGCATTCGGCCGCACGGAAACTGGATTGAGCTTGGCTCGATAAAGCAGAAAGGCGGCAAGATTGTTCACGCCTGGGCTTTTGAAGGCGATTTGCTGGAATCTTTCCAGTTGAGATCCAACCCTTTCGAAATGGAGTGGCCGCTGCGGTCGGGACAACTGAAACAATTTCCGGAGATCGATCGCGGCGAATTCGTCGGAGAAGAAGTTGCGCGGCGAAAAATCAATCCTGCACAGGTTCCTTTTCTCGACCGCTTACGCGCTGCACTTTCGCCAAGTTCGTTGCCGTGCGGGTCTTGAAGGCATAAAATCTTCTCGACCCCGCGCGCGATTCGGAAAGGGTCACGGCCACGAGCTTTTCACAACCTTTTACCTCGTTTCTTCGGCTGGGGATGAAATCGGAAGCTCCGCCTTCGGCTGGAGGTTGCGCTCAACACCACCCGGACAGGGATGGCCCCACCGATCGCAATTGCAACCATACGTCGGTTCGGGTTCGCCTAGTGTCGCTGGCACGGGATTCCGGTAGCTCGGCTTAGCCAGTTCGGTTGCATTCAACACAGCGTTTGTTCTCATTAGTTGCTCCTTTGTTATGCCTACGGGTACAGCCATGACCATCGCAGCGCTCCACGTGGATTGGCTTTTGCTTTGCAGAAATTGCTTAAAGCAAAACGCATAATTTTTTCGGCTCCGCCAAGATTAGGCGAGCAATTGCCAAAGCAGGGAGAGCATCACCATCTCGGTTGAAGTTTGATGAAGCGGGATGATAAAGATGACACCCGCAAATCAGATCAGACAGCTCAGCTCCCGAGGCCTGGAACGCGCTGAGCCGGTAGAAATCTGGAAAGCGCGAAAATTCATCCATGAGCATGCGGACGAAGAGCTTTCGCTTACGGAAGTCGGCAAGGCCGTCAACATCAGCGCCAATCACTTGAGCGAAAAATTCAAAGAAGTTGCCGGCATAAATTTTGTCGATTACGTCGCACGAATACGCGTCGGTAAAGCGTGTGATCTGCTGCGGAACTCAAATCTTCGGATCAGCGAAATTGCGTTCGCCGTTGGTTTCCAATCGTTGTCTCAGTTCAATCGCGTTTTTAAAAAGCTCACGCGAAAATCGCCAACTCAGTTTCGGACCGCTCACAACAAGCGCGCGAACAGTCATTAAGCATAGAGACTTCGCGGCAAAATAGCTCCGAAATATTTTCCGTAAAAATGCGCAGTCAACTTCGGCAACTCCTGAGATAACAATGCGAGTTGAGCTCTCTAAATCGATTTGCAGACCCAGTTTACTGCATCGTGCGACTGATCGTTGGCTTGGCGTACGCGTGTCATGGCGGACAAAAGCTTTTCGCGTATCCCGGTGGCGGTCACGGGATGTCAGGGCTCGCATTTGTCGCAGGCATCATCGAACTCGTCTGCGGATTTCTGATTGCATTTGGATTGTTCACGCGCATCGCGGCGTTTTTCGCGAGCGGCGAGATGGCAGTGGCTTACTTCATGTTTTACGTGGGAACGGTGCCCACACTGGAGGCGAAGTTTTTCCCGATCATGAATGGGGGCGAGCTCGCCCTGATTAACTGCTGGGTTTTCTTTTTCATTATTTTTTACGGCCCGGGGCGTTGGAGTATCGATGCGCTAGGGCGCAAAGATAAAAGCAGCGCGGCGTCCACCTGATCCAAACTTGCTCGAATGGGGAAATCACGGAATTCCGCCGCCAGTTGTTCGAGAGCACTGGTCGTACTGGCAGTTTTCTCGATCAGCGGATCGCTGCTGGCGCAAAGCAGCTCGGATTGGAAAGCTCCGCCCACCGCTGTCAACCGGCCAAATCCAGTTGCCGGAAACGCCAACGCGACCGCGCTCGGGCAAAAGCTCTACGTTGCAAACTGCATGAGCTGCCACGGTCCTTCTGGAAGAGGTGATGGCCCAGGCGGAGCGGCATTAGAGAAAAAGCCAGCGGACTTGGGCGCGCGTATTAGAGCCGGCGAAACCGATGGCGCGCTCTTTTGGAAAATCACGGAGGGCCGATCACCGATGGTTTCTTGGAGAGGCTCACTTAGCGAAACGCAGCGGTGGGAACTGGTGAATTACATCAAAACTTTTGCTGGTAAATAAATGATTCGGGCGATTCCGATCATTGTGAATCAAACAATCGGAGGCGCTTTTGTCGCGCTGATCTGTTTATCGTCTCCATCGGCGACGATGGCGCAAGATACGGCTCCGTCCCCGCCATCCTCCGATTACGTGTCGCGAGCGGAGTACGACAAGCTCAAGGCCGAACATGAAGCCATGAAGCAGGAGTTGGACGCATTGAAAGCGACGGTCCAACAATTGACAGCTGCCCCAGCGACAGCTCCGGCCGAAGCTGTGCCAAAGAAAGCGATCGGCGAAGAGAAACAGGTCGTCACCGTTCCACCCGAAGCCGCCACGGAGGAGTTGCGTCAAGAAGTGGAGACGCTCAAGATGCAGGTGAAGGAAACATTTCCCGGCAGCACGAAGTTTCTCATGGCTGGTTACGGAACGGCCGACTTCACAGCACGCAGCGGGGAGGATCCATTTTTCGATGCCGCTTTCAACGCGCTTTTTCTCTGGAAGCTGACGGATCGGCTTTTCTTCGAAGGCGAGCTGGAACTCGAGTTCGAAGACCAAGAGACAACGATCAATCTGGAAGTAGCGCAAGCCGCCTACCTTTTGAATGACTACATGACAATCGGTCTCGGGCGTTACCTTAACCCAATGGATTTTTTCGTTGAACGCCAACACATGAACTGGGTAAACAAACTTCCGGACAAACCACTGGCCGTTTATGACGGCTTGCTGCCCGAATCGGAGCTTGGCGGGCAATTGCGCGGCGTTATTCCTATTGGCCCGACCAAGCTCGAATATGTCGGCTTCATCGCAAATGCGCCTGGTCTGATCACTGAGTCGGACGACTTCACCGAGATCGGGATGCTCGATTTCGATAACGACGCCAACACTGGCGGGCATGTAGCTGTTGGAGGCCATCTCGGATTTATCCCGATTCCACAGATCGAAATCGGTTACGGAATTCAACGATCAAAAGTTGGACCGCGCGATCAGGCGGTGACAGCGGTTTTACAATCGGCCGACTTTAATTACGTCCAGGATTCGACGTTGCTCAAAGGTCTGATCAATTTCCGTGCGCAATGGGTCTGGTCGCACGTCGGTAATTTCGTTTACGATCCAGATGGAAGCCAAGGCTTCGGGCCACTCGAATTCAACAACAACCGCAATGGCGGATATGTCGAACTGGCCTATCGGCCCACCCATATTGACAATGACATTCTCAAAAACTTCGAGGGCGTATTCCGTTACGATCGGCTTAATCAGCTGCACACACCGGTCGGCTTTGATGAACAACGCTGGACCTTCGGGTTAAACTATTGGCTCACGCCTAGCACAGTGATCAAGGCGGCGTATGAGGTCGACGATAAGAACGGCGGGGCGCGCGACCAAAATGCCTTTCTGATGCAGGCAGCGGTCGGCTTTTGACCATGAAAGAAAGCGTTTCAAGAGTTTGCAAATTCATCGGCTTGCCCGGAGCCGTCATAATCATTTTTTGCGCAGCTCTGACTTGGCTGATTGGTTGCGCCACCAGTAAGCAATCCGGAGAAGTTGCCGCCGGAACTACTGGCGGAGCGACTGGGAAAAGCGGCGCGGAACTTTGGGCCGAAAACTGTATCCGTTGTCATAATATAAGATCGCCCAACAGCTACAGCCCGACACAATGGGAAGTAGTCATGATGCACATGCGCGTCCGTGCCAATCTTACCCCGGAAGAGCACAAGAAGATTCTCGAGTTCCTCAAATCGGGCACCTAGAGCTCGCAAGCGCAACTTAATTGCGAGCAGAACCGCCCGCCAACATCTGAGGGATTGTCAAACCCTCGTACGTTTCCGGTGACAATATGATCGACTACGGCTTTGCCATCTGCTGTGCGCTGCCAAAAAAACTGCGAGTTGTCCATCCGCGCCAGTGCCTTCGCGCATAGTGCGCTCGATGTCCTGCAGCGCAGCAATCGCAGGATTAATTTTGTACATAACTGCCGATGTGCTGCCGGCGATCATTGCAAATCCTCAGGGCCGCGGTTTTGGTTTAGGCACAATTTCCAAGCTTCTACAATCTGCTCCGAAAGGGCAATGAACTCGCAGACAAAAAATGCGCGGCAATTCGTCTTTGACGCAAAGAATCTGCGCGTGATATCTACATCGCAAAAAAGAGCCGATAGACGCCAAGAAATCTGCAGTGAAATTCCCAGCGCCAAACATTGTTCCGTCAGCATATTTGCGAGTAAAATAGGTTTGCGCGTTACGGCGCCGTAATAGTTGTGGACCTCGCCACTACTTACCTCGGAATTAGGCTGCGCACGCCCCTGGTACCCTCAAGAACAAACGGCACTAAGTGCTGCGGCCAAGACGGAATTTCGGATCGCGCCAGACGCTTACCTCAAGCATATCACGGAGGCCAAACGCTGCGTGAAAATTCCAATTATCGGGAGCCTGAATTGCACCACACTTGGAGGTTGGATTAGTTATGCGCGCCAAATCGCAGAAGCCGGTGCCGATGCGCTGGAGCTCAACATCTATAAGATACCGACACGAACGAAAGTGACTGGAACAACCATCGAAAAGGGATATATCGACGTCGTTAGAGCAGTGCGTGCTGCTACCACGATCCCGCTTGCCGTAAAACTCAGTCCGTATTTCAGCAATTTCGCAAACATGGCGGCTTGTTTTGATAAACTGGGCGCGGACGGTCTCGTTTTGTTCAACCGCTTTTACCAGCCCGACATCGATCTCAAGAAAATGGAGATCGCGCCAAACCTTACGCTAAGTACGCCGGCGGACATGCGATTGCCGTTGCATTGGATTGGAATTCTTTACGGGAAAATTCGTGCCAACCTCGCCGCTACCAGCGGCATTTATCAGGCCCACGACGTGATCAAGCTGGTTATGGCCGGCGCCGACGTGACGATGCTCTGCAGCGCTCTAATGCGTCATGGGATCCAGCATATTCAACGAATCGAGATGGATCTCGCCGCCTGGCTGGAACAGCATAACTACAATTGCTTGAGCGAATTCAAAGGCATTATGAGTCAGAAGAATTGCCCGGACCCAAGCGCCTTTGAGCGTGCGCAATACGTCCGCGGCCTTTCGAGTTACACCTCATTGTTTCCAATGCGACGGTGAGCTGGGTGCAAAGGCTCGGACCACTACTGTCGATGAACTAGACCTCGTGTCCGTGCGTACCTGTGAGGCGCGTCTGATCTGACAGCGTGGCCAGTCCTTCGTGCGTTTCCGCGACGATTTGATCGACCACCGCTTTCATATCTTGCGTACGTTCCCACACCATAAGTTGCCGATCCGCGCCGGTGCCTTCGCGCATGATCCGCTCGATATGCGCCATTTCCGCCTGAGTGCCCAGCTCTTCCACTTCCGTGCCAATGAACTCGAGCATCTCATGAAGCAATTCCCGCTCCTCCATTTCACATTTGCGGCCGAAGTCGATCAATTTCCCGTCCAAGCCATAGCGCAACGCACGCCATCGGTTTTCATCGATTAATCGACGCGGATAACTTCGAAAAGTCACATTCTGCGCACGCAGCTTGTGTAATTTGGCTACGATAGCTTGCATGAGCGCAGCCAGCGCGATCGTGTCGTCCACGCGCGATTGCGCGTCGCAGATCCGGAATTCGATCGTGTCGAAAAATGGATGCAGCCGGATGTCCCACCAAATCTTTTTCGCGTTGTCGATGCAATTGGTGGATACGAGCAGCTTCAGATAATCCTCATACTCAGACAGGCTTTCAAAAGCATCGGGAATTCCAGTGCGAGGAAAACGTTCGAAGATCATTTGTCGATACGCTTTTAAGCCGGTGTTTTGCCCAAGCCAAAAAGGTGAATTGACCGAGAGTGCGTAGATGTGCGGCAGGAAATACCGCGCCTGGTTCATAATGTCGATTGCTTCTTCGCGATCTGGAATTCCGACATGAACGTGCAAACCGAAGATGAGGTTCACGCGGGCGATCTGTTGCATGTCCTTCACAATTGTCTCGTAGCGCTCGTCGGCGGTAATCAACTGATCCATCCAATGCGAGAAGGGATGGGTGCCGGCGGAAGCGATCTTGAGGCCCTCGTGTCCGGCGATCTCTGCCAGCTCGCTGCGAAGCTGAATAACTTGCTGGCGCGCAGAAGCGGTGTCGGTGCAAATCTCCGTGCCCAGCTCCACGACAGATTGATGCATCTCGGCCTTCACGTGCTCTTTCAAAATCATCTTACCGTCGGCAAGAATTTGCTGGATGTGCGAGCGCAGCTCGCGCGTCTCTGGATCAATGATCTGGAATTCTTCTTCGATCCCGAGGGTGAAGACGTGATCGTGCGTACTCACTAAGCAAAAGCTAGTTCCCATTGTGACGGATACTCCCCATCGCTTGGTCTTTGCTTTGCAAAAATTGTCCTATCGCTCCCGAGCGGGAAATTTAATTCTGCAAAGGCAAGAAACGCGGAGCAGTCTACCAAATTGAGGGTAACAGAGGTATCGAACGGATCGCAATGGTAGGCAGAAGAAATGGCAGGAATGGATGGCCGACTTTTGCTAGCCGTTCACCACGGCGAAGATTCGCTATTTTCGATGAAACGGAGAGCGACGAAGCCCGCCGCTGGATCGCCAGGTAACCAGGCGCGGGGACCGGGCAGATCGCGAAACCCATCGCGCGCTCACGCCACCGGTTCCGTTCCGAGGAGGACACGCACCTCGTGAGGTCGCGCGTCGTCACGCAACGTCACCATCTTATGGGCCACCGCAATTCCATCCACTTCCACCAGAGCGACACCGCGGGAGCAGTGGTCGGGATTCTCGACTGCGATGCGATAAAGGGTGTTCCCATGACGGTAGCGCAGGCGGAAGCTTGGCCAATCTTTCGGTATCACCGGGTTGATCGCGAGCCTGTCGCCGCGACGTTGGAAGCCGAGAACTTCTTCGAGCCAGACCCGATACATCCAGGCCGCCGCGCCTGTGTACCAAGTCCAGCCGCCGCGCCCGACGTGCCCGGGTAACGAGTAAACGTCGCCCGGCATGACGTACGGCTCGACCTTGTAGCGTTCGCAATCCTTCTCGTCCCGGGCGTGCTCGACCGGATTCAGCATCCGCAAAAGTCGGACGGCTTTATCGCCATCGCCCTGGCGGGCAAAAGCCATGGCCACCCAGGTGGCGGCATGCGTGTATTGGCCGCCGTTTTCCCGCACGCCGGGCGGGTAACCCTTGATGTAGCCAACGTCGTCAGTGGTTTTGTCGAA
>QHOM01000176.1 GCA_003218785.1 Verrucomicrobiota bacterium | reverse complement strand
CGGGCTGCGGCAGCGGACCTACAAAATCCAGAGCAGGCTTCTTGAAAGCGCGGATCGGCTTAAATGTTTCTTCCGCTTTCGTTTGCGGCCCAACATATGCCCAAACCACGCCGCACATCTTTTTCATGTGAAGATGTTCGGGGAAAGGCGGTGCGGGTGGCACGGTGAGAAAAGCGAAGAAGCCATTCAAATCGTCGGGAGCCGCGGGAATCAGATCGCGATACCATTTCATCACGTCTGCGGTTTCGCTCAGCTCATAGAGCATTGGGCCGCCGTAGATCATATCGATCGGATGCAGCCTGAACGTAAAAGAAGTTACGACTCCGAAGTTTCCACCACCACCACGAATCGCCCAGAACAAATCGGAGTTCTCGTCGGCATTTGCTCTGACAAATTTGCCGTCCGCAAGCACCACGTCGGCTGACAGCAGATTGTCAATGGTTAGCCCGCATTTGCGGGTGAGATGCCCAATTCCTCCGCCCAGGGTCAATCCGCCGACTCCGGTCGTAGAAATAACTCCGCTCGGAGTCGCAAGTCCAAACACATGGGTAGCATGATCTACATCGCCCCACGTGCATCCGCCGCCGGCAGTGACAGTGCGCGCGGCGGGATCGACACGCGTGTACTTCATCACTGCGAGGTCGATGACCAAACCGTCGTCACAAATTCCCAAGCCTCCCGCGTTGTGACCGCCACTGCGGATCGCCAGAAGCAGCTCATTGTCTCTGGCAAAGTTTACTGAGCGGATTACATCCGCCACATCTGCGCAGCGGGCTATCAGCCGCGGTTTCTTGTGTATCATTCCATTGTACACCTTGCGGGCTTCATCATAATCTTTATCGCCCGGCTCTATCAGTCCTCCTCGCAGGCCTCCCTGTAATTCTTTGATAGAATCTTCGCTGAGCATGATAAATCCGACCAGTTGCGGCCGTCGTGCATCATCACTGCAAAAATCAGGCGGTCAAGATGCTGAGTCCGAGCATTTTGATTGAGATGACGGTCGGCGGACAGGTAGTATGCCGATGAGGCGGAAGTTTAGGCGATGTTTCATCCGGACAGATACTGGACTCGACGGGATTTCTTGAAGCTCGTTGGCCGGGCGGGATTGGTCAGCGCGGTTCCAACTCTAGCGGAGACGGCTGCGGCGTTCAGTTCCGATACGATCTGCATCTCGATTTTGCACACGACGGACATCCATGGCCATATTTTGCCGACCTCCGATTACGACGGAAATCCTGATCGCGGTGGAATGGCGCGTTGCGTCACGCAGATCCGGCGTTGGCAACAGGGAAATCCCAACTCGGTTTTGATCGACATCGGCGACGTGTATCAAGGCACTGATGTTAGCTTGCGAAACAAGGGCGAGCTAATGATCGATTTGTTCAATTATCTCCAATACGACGCGTGGATCGTTGGCAATCATGAGTTCGACTGGGGGACCGAAACGTTTATGCAAGCGCTGCAAAGATCGACAATGACTGTGCTCGCCGCCAACACAGTCCTGGAGGGAAGACCAGCCGGCGAATTTTCTGATGCGAAACATCCATTCGCAAAAGTCCAGCCATTCATCTTGAAGGAAATCGCTGGGATCAAGCTTGCGATCATCGGAGTCACAACGCCGGGAATGACGTTTTGGCTGCGTCCGGAATTTACCCGCGGGATCGATTTTCAGTATCCCGTCGAGTCCGTTCGTCGCGCGATGGCGAGGGCAAAAAGTGAAGGTGCGGATGCGATCGTTCTATCGGGTCACATGGGATTAAAGCCGCGCAGTGGCGGTGATGATTTCGCAAACACCGTCATGGCATTGAGCACAGAATTTCCAGAGGCTGCGGCGTTTATTGCCGGTCATACGCATCAAGCAATTCCAAGTCGCCTCACGAACGGCATGCTTTTCACCCAGGCAGACCATTTCGGCATTCATGTAGGGCGCGTCGATCTTCTTTTCGATCGGAATTCGAGAAAGTTGCTCCATCGGGAAGCATTTTGCGAGCTGATGGATAACCGTTTTCGTCTCGATCACGTGGTTATTTCGAGGGCAAAATCAGAGCTCGCCGGATCCGACGCCGCACTTTCGGAGCCGATCGGTGAATTGGCCGAGACCCTGCACCCTCGCAGTCGCCCGGGCGAACCGAGCGATATCGAGAGATTGATCGGCGCGGCGATCATGGAAGCATTGGTGGAGCGACGCGTGCAGGTTGATGGCGTCATGCACGGGGTGTTCGATGAAAAGGCTAACCTGGTAGCCGGTCCGAAAACGGTAAACGATATTTGGAATGTGCTTCCCTACGAAAACTACATTGTAACGGCAGAGCTCACGACTGAGGAAATAAGAACCGTCATGGAAGAAGTGTACGCCAGTCACGAGAAACGCAATTTGCTCGGCCTTGAAGTGAAGACGGAAGGCCGAGGTTACGACCGTCGAATCGTATCGATGACTTTGCCTGCCGGACGACCGCTCGATCCCGGCAAAAAATACGTGATCGCCTTTAATAGTTTCGACTCACGCAGCGCCGGCCATCATTTCATGAAGTTACGTGCCTTGCTCGAGACGCCCGCGGTCAATTGCGCCTTGCATCCACTGCAAACGCGTGACGCACTTATCGATTACTTCCGGCGTCACAGGATTGTTCGCAAGATTGCCGCGACAAACCCGCTCCCAATCGCGGCATAAAATTTCACCTGTTCGCTCTTGCAAAGACCGCGCCTTTCGCTTGCCTATTTGCGCCATGCGGTTCGGGACATTTTGGTTGGTTGGTTTATTGCTGATTGTCGGCGTTGCATCTTCGCAGACGACAAAGACTGCGTCACCGGCGACGCCTGCACTGCCGATGTACCGGCCTGCTTTACTCGGCACAGGGCCTGACTCGCTTGTAAACAGGATCGATACTGTGGATTTGATCAAAAAGGGACAAAAGGACGCGGCGATTATGTTCTCCTGTATCGTCGCGCCGACCGGCGACATTCTTTTGAGCGAGACTTATCGCGGCACGCCCGAATCGAAACTGCTCGAGCAGGAAGTGTTAAAGCGCTTCTCCAACACGAAATTCATTCCGGCAATTCACAATCACAAACCGGTCCCAGTCTTTTTCTACGGCACAGTCGTATTCTCGGTAGTGAATGGCAAACCCCGCCTGCGCATTTTTTCCAATCAACAGGTCGACGAATTGAAAAAGGAGAATGATTTCATCGACCCGCAACCCTATTTCGGCGACGATTCCAAGTTTACCGGACCACATTACCCCGATACAGGAAGTACTGTGCGTCTGACGGGCGTCGCTGAACTCGCGCTTAACGTCGATGCAGCGGGAAATCTCAAAAACATGCAGCTTGTCTCCGAATCTCCGCCTCTGCTGGGCTTCGGGGGTGCTGCAATCTCCGATTTCAGAGAGGCCAAATTTATTCCTGCATTTCGCAACGGGCAACCAGTTGAGAGCAAGGTGACGCTTCGAGTTTATTTTAAGCCATCAGATTAAGCTACTGTCGAAACAAGGAGACCGAGTCCGCGACCAAAAATGGCAATAAAATGATTCGAGCATCTTTTTTCGGGCGTGATCCTCTCAATTGCGCGCGAGAGTTGATTGGTGCGGAATTGATTTGGGGCGATTGCTCCGGTGTGATCGTCGAGACAGAAGCCTACAATGCGATAAACGACGAAGCCTGCCACACCTTCATGCGCCCCAGCACGCGCGCATTTATCGACCGAAATAAGGCAGGCGCGGCCTACGTCTACTTTAATTACGGGATGCACTGGATGCTGAATGTGCTCGTGAAGGGGGACGCGAACGGTTTCGTTTTGATTCGTGCCTTGGAACCGAGGGCCGGGATCGAACGAATGAAAGAACGTCGAAAACTCGATGACGTGAAGCGGCTCTGCTCAGGACCGGGCAAACTTACGCAGGCGCTCGACATTACCGATCGCCAGCATGAAATGGATTTGTGTGCCGACCCGCGACACTGCTTTGCCTCCAATACAAGAGCCCGCCTGAGGCGGCTCGATGTTGTGGCAGATGAACGCATCGGCATCACGCGTTCTGCGCATTTGCCATGGCGTTTCACTCTTCGCGGAAGCCCCTTCGTTAGCGCCCCGGTGAGACGGTAGCCGCTCTGTTATCCAAAGAGCTCCTTTCCGGGGAGCAGAGGCTGCCCCGGAAACGTTGACTCACGCATCTCTTCATCGAAGTTGGTCGTCTCGAAATGAATCGAAAGAAACAACGTGTCTTGCTTGGTATGAGCGGTGGGGTGGACTCCAGCGTGGCGGGATATTTGCTGCGCGAGCAGGGCTATGAGGTCATCGGCGTAACCATGAAGGTGTGGCCTCAGGATTGCATCTCGCGCGCGGAAGACAAATGTTGCGGACCGCAAGCGGTAGCCGATGCGCGTGCAGTTGCGCATTCTTTTGGCATTCCGCATTACGTGGTGGACGAAGCCGATCAGTTTGAGCGGCTGGTGATTGATTATTTCTCGAGCGAGTACCAAGCTGGCCGAACGCCGAATCCATGCGTCATGTGCAATGAAAAACTCAAGTTCGGCAATCTCTGGAGCAAAGCGGCGGCCTTGGACTGCGATTATATCGCTACCGGCCATTACGCGATCATCGAGCATCACTGCAATCGCGCCGTGCTGCGAAAGGGCGTCGATCCGCGCAAAGATCAGTCCTATTTTCTGTTCAGCTTGCGCCAGACACAATTGCGGCGCGCGCTCACGCCGCTCGGCAAAATGTCCAAGCCGCAAATTCGCGAAATTGCGCGCTCGCTAGGTCTGAAAGTCGCCGACAAGATCGACAGTCAGGAAATTTGTTTTGTGCCCGGCAATGATTACAAAGTATTTTTGCGATCGCACCTCAGAGGAAATGAGTTCCATCGCGGGGAGATTTACGATGTCGATGGGAATTTTATCGCCGAGCACGACGGCATTGAGTTTTTCACAATCGGTCAGCGCAAAGGATTGCCGGGAGGTTCGCCGCGCCCGCGTTATGTCATCGATCTCGATCCAGAAACCAATCGGGTGATCGTGGGAGACGCGGACGATTTGATTTGCGACGAATTTGAAATTGATCGGGTGACCTGGATCGATCCAGACGCCAAAAACGAGGTCGCCCATGTAACGGTCAAGATCCGCTACAGCCATGGAGGTACGAGCGCGACATTGACACCACTCGACAATGATCGGGCGCGGATTCGATTGCACGAGCCGCAGCGAGCCGTTACTCCGGGACAAGCCGCGGTCATTTACGAAGGTGACATCGTAATGGGCGGCGGGTGGATCTGTCGGACCGAGCAGGTCAGGCTTAGCGAAGCGCTCGTTCCGGCCTAACGGATGGAAGCTCTCGTTGCATTCTGCACTTTCCCTGACGCAGAGACAGCGCGGAAAATCGTACGGGAGATTGTCGATCTTGGGCTGGCCGCGTGCGGAAACATTTTGCCGGAAGTCCATTCGATCTACCGCTGGAAGGGCAAAGTCGAGTCAGCCGATGAAGTGCTCGGCATTTTCAAACTCGACGCACAGCGTTATCGCGAGTTTGAAATGAAGCTGCGCGCGCTTCATCCATACGACGTGCCAGAGATCACCTCTTGCAAGATCGACAACGGGCTCCCGGAATATTTACGCTGGGTGACCGAAAGTTGCGCTACCTGACAGCGGCGCGTCGTCTATTGGCGAGCGCAAAGATCGTAACGCCGATCGCATTCGCGATAACGGTTACACCAATAATCTTCGCCGCAAAAACTAGCCGGCTGGGCACGTCGATAATCGGATAGACGGTGAAAAAGATCGCGGACAGCGAGACCACAGCGCCGCAGATCGCCGCGATGCGCAACCAGATCGGAGCGCCCGAACGAATCGCACCCGCGCCAAAGATCGGTATTGCGAACATCGTGAAGTAAACGATGCCGTAGAAAACATTCGCGGCGTTATCGACGAGTTGAAATGCTTCCTGGATTCCGGCACCGATTTGGCTGGCGATCGCGATTAGAAGTGTGGTCGCGCCGACGAAGATGATGGAATTGACTGGCGTTTTGTATCGCGGATGCAAACGCGAAAACCAATTCGGCAGCAGTCGATCCCATCCTGCAACCATCGGCAATCGCGAGCTGCCGGTGACGTGAACGCTGGTCGAAGAGATCGAGCGCGCGGTCATTAACAAAATTCCAATCGACGCGATGGCGCCTGCGATTGGAAAGGAACGTAGCCCGAGTCGCAGGGTTTGCGGCACCGGACCAATGAGATCGATCGGATTGTTGCCGATGACCGAGCGTCCGATGTCACGCGCGGGGGAGCGCGTTTCGCCGGCGAGAATTGCTACGTATTCAAAGCCGCTGAGGGCGCCGACCGCGAGCTTGCTGAAGATATTGAAGCAATAGAAGATCGACATGGCAGGCAGCGCGAGTTGAAGCGGCTGATAAGCTTTCAATTCGCCGCGCGCGAGGCCGAGAAGCGGCAAAAAAATCAGCGCCGCATAAACAACGAGCATCGCGAATGCGCCAACGTTGTGAAGCCATTTGCCTAAGGACAAACCGCGGACACAAGCCCAGCCGAGGCAGGCGACGAGCGCCGTGCTAATAAAAGAGACGCACCACTTGCTGTCCGGCATCCACGCGGCGCCGGGGCCGATCGCGTAAGAGATGTTAGTGGTGGTGAACATTCCGCCGAGTGCGATGACGGTGATCGAAAGCAGCCAGAGATTCCAGGCGACAATAAATCCGGCGAACTCGTTGAAGCCGAGCTTGGCCCATTGATAAATGCCGCCTTCGAGTGGCATCCGATCGCTCAAATAAATCACGACCGCGGCCTGCGGAATGTAGAAAAGCAAAATGGCGAGGAGCCAAAAGAAAAGGTGCGCTTGTCCGAGCTTTGCCGCGGCGCCGACCCAGCTCGAGCCGACGACAAAGAGAATTTGCGTCAAAACGAGATCCCATAGTCCAAGGGGCTTTTTGAGTGCAACGCTGTGGCTTTCGACCTCGTGTTCTGCGCGATTCAACTCGGTTGTCACGGGGAATCGCGACTCTGGTGTTTATGATCGACAGGTATTGTCGATCTAATGTTCATGCTCCGGTTTCTTCAGCGGAGGCGGCACATTACGAAATTCGCGGTGACGAATTTTGCCGCCGGCGTACGCGATGTAGCCGCCGATCCCCAGAGTCACCGCGCCGAAGAGAATCACCGCGATCACGAGCGGCGTGGAAGATTTTGGCCATTTAATCGGCAGAGCGATCGCGACAACACTCAAGAGAGCAAGCGCGTAGAAAAAATAGATAAGATCTTCCGCGCGATCCTGGTGCGCATCGAGCCATCCTTTCCCGTCTTCGTCCGCCATCGAAAGGACCCGGTCGTAAGCTTGTTCTCCAAATTCGTAGGCTGGCCAGGCCGAGGCAGAGGTGATGAGCACGAGCGCTAACGTTGCGACTTGAGCGTGGCGGCTCTTTAAAGAAAGAGCGATGACCAGTCCAATCCAACCCATGAGCAATCCGTAAATCGGCAATGGATTGATCAATACGTGGATATATTCCGGTTGCCGCAAGTCTCGAAGCAACGTGTCGATCATAATTTGCCCTGCCAGTGGGTTCCGAAAACTTGTGCGGCACGCTTCGCCGTCTCGGGCGGCAGATATTTTTGCCAATCAGCGATCGTGAAATGCCACCACTCGGTGCGTAGTCCGTAAAAACCGGCATCTCGCATTGTTCTCTGCAGCAAGTGTAAATGCGAGCGAATGGCGGGATCGGCGCCTACGTAATGCCACATCGCAGCCGGGGTGAAATCATCAAAGTCTGTAGGCATGCTGACGGGACGATTCCACGTATCGATTAGCGTGGCATCGACTGCGACACCCCAGCTGTGCAGTGAGCCGGCGCCAGTTTCAGGGTCGGCGACATAGTCATTGTTGTGGGAGGCCTGCCAAAGCTTCACCTGCACAGACGGAGGACGATACGCGTCCCAGATTTTCAGTCGATATTGGTAGCGCCGCAGAAAGGCCTGGGCTACAGCCAAACACGACGCCACTTCCGGACGAGCGAGGGCGAGTGTCCCGGGCGGATATAATGTATGCTCTGTAAGATTATGCCGACCAGCGTAGCGCAATTCGACGAGGATAGTTGGGTCAACAGATTTAATATCGACCAGCGGGACCGCAGCTTGCGCAGCCGCGGACTTGATCGCCGCTGTCATCACAGCAAATGTAATCAAGCGAACATTGAAGCATCTCATTTACCTAACCAATCAAGGGGTTGTCATTTCCGCAGCGTCCGTTTTTGCAATGCGCTCGAGCAGAAGTCGAGCGCTATCCTCCGGGACGGTGAAACGCAATTCCAGGTTCGAGGTGCCTTGTTTCTGGGTCTCCGGTGGTTGGGAGTAGAGCAGCAAGTGAGAGTCCGACAAACGCAGCCACTGCTGTGGAGCGTCGTGTAAATTACGGGTGAGCTCGGCTGCACGTTCGGGCGAATCTAATTTCAAGAGCAATTTCGCTTTCACCGGGTTTTGCAACGAAAGTGCAAGACCAAGCAAATGTGAAACATCGAGCAGTTCGTGCGCAAAGATTGGATGGAAAACGTGTGAGAGATCGGGCGGATTGCGCGAGATAAGTCGCAGCGCACTCTCGCGATCGAGCGCCTGGAAACGATCGAAGAGTTGACCCGTGATTTTGAGGTCCGGCTTCATCCCAAGCCGAACGAAAGCTAATTCGTCAACTTCATTTAGCGCTCCGACGGCCAGCGTCGCCGGTCCCACACGGGCGACGGCAAAGTCCGGGGGCCGTTCCCAGACTGGCAAACCGCTGATAGTACGCTTTTCGAAGGTCTTGTCGCCTGTGACGGCCCGAACCGCGCGGGAGACATCGCGGCGAGCCTCGACCAAGACAAACTCTCGCGTTCTCCCAGACTCATCGGTGGATGCAGCCCGAGTGATGCGCACTACGTCGCGAGGCAAACTCAATCCCGGAGTTGATGCGGCAGCGCCGATCAACCCTGACCAGAGTTTTGGCCAGATTTTTGGTTGGTCTTTGCGCCAGCGCTTAGGAAGATCCGCGCGTTCGAATTGGTCGGTATTGATCGACAAAATGGTGTCCGTCTCTTGCGGTAACCATTCGCGTTTGCGCGGAGATTGGAACGTAAGAGGCAAGATGATCGCGAGTAGTGCGAGGGCAGAGATGACGCTGAAGTAGAATTTCCGCAGTGCTTGTTTATCGATCTGGCTGGAGAGCAACGCTAGTTCTGCTCTGTGTTGCAAAAGTCGATCCACCGCATCGCGGCGGCGCAGCGCTGCGGTCAACAGATGCGACGCATTCGGTGGAGCAATGCGCTGGGAAACGAGATGACGTCCAATGTTCAAATAGGCGGGATTTTTTCGCTCCTCGACTGTCTGATGGTGTGCCCGCGCTTCTCGGACCGCTTCCTGTTGGCCACGGATGTCATTGTTCAGCTTTCGGTCGCGCGCTTCAAATTCACCCCGGGCGCGCTCTATGTTTTTTTCCACGACCGAAAGTTCGGCTTCTGCCGCCGTTAACTTCTCCCTGGCCAGGCGCGCTGCATCTGCGCTGCCCAAGCGCGCCCGGACAAGTTCGGCGCGCTCTTCCGGGAGACGGGCGCGCCGCGCGCTGATGCTTGCTGATCGGGTTTCCAGATCTGGAGGCGGCGGAGTTACCGCACGCAGATTAGACAGTTGTTTCAAGAGATCACGATCGGTCGCTTCGCTTTCCTGGATGCGGCGCTCCACGGCGGCTAGTTCACGTTCGCAAACGTCGGCAGCACTCTTCGCCTGATTGCGCTGCTGGAGGAGCGGCTTTTTCTCCGCCTCCAGCTTCGCAATGGCGGCATTTTGGTCGCGCGTGTTTTGTTGCCGCTGTTGCTCGATCTTTTTGATCCCTTCTTCGATCTGCGCGATCCGGAGCGCGACCTCTTTTTGTTCCTGCTCCAGCTTTTTTAGGGCGACGATTTCATTGCGCAGCTCAGGAAAATTGGCCGCTTGCGTGGTGCCTTCGCGTCCGAGATTTATTTCACTTTTTTGGAGGAGGCGCCTCTCGTGCCGGAGCGCCATCCGCGTTCGCTGGCGCTTAATTTTCAAGGCGATCTCGCGAAAGCCTGTGCGGATAAAACTCACGGCGTAATGCTATCTCATTTGGTGTGGCAACAAATCCAAAAAGTTCTAGCAGTCCCGAAAAGCATTCACGCTCGCATTATCAATTGGAATGCGACATTGCTCGTAGAGAAAAGTGACGCTCATAGAGCGCCGCTACAAAGATCATTCTTCCGATTCGCTTAATCTCGCCAGGACGCTGAAATCTTCTAGCGTGGTTGTGTCGCCGGTGACCTTGGCGCCGCTTGCGATTTCCTTCAGAAGCCGTCGCATGATCTTCCCGCTGCGGGTCTTTGGCAGCGCTTCGGCGAAGCGAACTTCGTCCGGCTTCGCGATGCCGCCGATGTGCATGCCGACATGATCGCGCAGTTCTTCTTTCAGGTCACGAGTGGCATCAACTCCTGTTTTCAGCGTTACAAAGGCGACGACTCCCTGGCCCTTTAACTCATCCGGCCTGGGGACCACGGCTGCCTCAGCGACTCGCGGATGACTGACAAGCGCGCTTTCAATTTCTGACGTGCCAAGCCTGTGGCCGGCGACGTTGAGAACGTCATCGATTCGGCCAATGATCCAGAAATAGCCGTCTTCATCGCGGCGTGCGCCGTCGCCAGTGAGATAATTACCCTTGAATTCACGCCAGTATTGCTGTCGATAGCGCTCCTTGTCGCCGTAAATTGTGCGCAGCATCGCCGGCCAGGGCCGGCGAATGATTAGTTTACCGCCAACATTCGTTCCGACTTCACGGCCCTTTTCATCGACAATGACTGGATCGACACCGAAGAATGGGAGCGTTGCGCTGCCGGGTTTCGTCGGAATCGCACCGGGAAGAGGCGTAATCAGAATCGACCCGGTCTCGGTTTGCCACCACGTATCGACAATCGGACACCGACCGCCGCCGATCTTCTTGTGATACCACATCCATGCTTCCGGATTGATTGGTTCGCCCACTGTGCCGAGCAGGCGGAGTGATGAGAGATCATGTTTCGTCACCCAATCGTCACCCCAGCGAATAAAAGCGCGGATCGCCGTCGGAGCCGTGTACAGAATGTTGATGCGATATTCTTCGATGATTTTCCAGAAGCGATCGGGCTGCGGCCAGTTCGGCGCGCCCTCGTACATAACGGTCGTCGCGCCATTCGCCAGTGGACCATAAACAATATAGCTGTGGCCGGTCACCCAGCCGACGTCAGCGGTGCACCAAAAAATATCTTCGTCGCGAATGTCGAAGACGTATTTCATGGTCGAATAGACACCGACGAGATAACCGCCTGTCGTATGCAAAATCCCCTTCGGTTTCCCAGTGGAGCCGCTTGTATAGAGAAGATACAGCGGATGCTCGCTGTCGAGGGAGGTTGGGGGGCAGTTTGCATCGACGTACTCCAGTTCCCGATCCCACCATGCATCGCGGCCTTCTTCCATGTGGATTTCGTTTCCTGCGCGGCGAAAAACGATCACGCGTTTGATGGACGTGTGACCGCGCAGCGCGTCATCGACATTTTTCTTTAGCGGCACAATTGCACCGCGGCGATGTGCGCCGTCCGCCGTGACGACGGCGGTCGCACCGCTATCGGCAATGCGGTCGCGAATGCTGTCGGAGCTAAATCCACCGAAGACCACAGAATGCACCGCGCCAATCCGCGCGCAGGCCAACATGGCAATCGCGGTCTCGGGAATATTCGGGAGGTAAATGATGACGCGATCGCCCTTTTTGACCTTGTTCCGTTTCAACACGTTCGCGAAGCGGCAAACTTCGTGATGCAGTTGCTGGTAAGTGAGCGTGCGCTTGTCGCCCGGTTCGCCCTCCCAAATGATTGCTGCTTTATTTCGGCGCGAACCGGTCAGGTGCCGATCCAGACAATTTTCTGAGATGTTGAGTTTGCCGCTCACGAACCACTTCGCGAATGGCGCGTTCCATTCCAGAACTTTTTTCCACGGCACCCGCCAGACCAGCTCACCCGCTTCGCGTGCCCAGAATTTAGCGGGCTGATTGATCGACTCTCGATACATCCGCCGATATTGATCGAGGTTTTTGATCCGTGCCTTCTTTGCGAAATGCTGCGGTGGTTTGAAAACGCGCTTCTCGACCAAATGCGATTCGATGTTGTTGTGCATGAGCAGTCCCTAATATGCCGAAGAGATTTGTTCGGCAAGCGCTTCCGTTTAGCTGTAAAGGCGGTCGCCACGGCGACCTCGAACGCTGTTAGATTTACGCTCGCCGCGGCGAGCGCCGCTACACGGACGACGGCTGGAGGAGTTGTTTTTTGGTTCTCGAATTGCCGATGTTAGTGGCCGAGCGCGCGACGCAGCGGCGCAGCGCCCGGTGGGGGAGGCGTGAGCCCACTCAAAATCTCATCGGTCCTGACCGGCCGGCCGTAATAGCGGAAATTCGATTCCCGTTGCGTTCCAATCACCGCGCCTTCCAGGGACACGCCGGCAAAAAGACCCTTGCTCCTGCTGTAGGTGTAAACAGCAGCGGTCGGTGCGACCGCGCCCGACGCAGTGCGGCCCACTGGTCCTGCCGCGGCACTGACGTCAGCGCCAATCGTCACGTTGCCTCCACGAGAAAACGCTCGCACGGCAGCGTCATTGTTGAGGACAATTACAAAATCGGTCACTTCCGCACCGATCTGAAGACCCCAACCTGCGCCGCCTGTGGCGATAAATGAGGGCCCGGACCAGCCATGACTTGTGCGAGCGACAACGACGCCTTGGCCGCCTTTGCCGCTAAAAATGAATCCGGCTTTGACGACAGTCATGATCGCGAGCCCTTTCGAATGTCGCAGCACGTCTCTTGGAATTCCTTTTTCCGGCATCTGGCGAAAATCGCGGATGATCCCAGCGCAGTGGTCGACGACACCTTCTTCGGTAGCGCCAGCCGTGACGAGTGAGAGAAATAATATGACCGGGATGGAGAATAATCTTTTCATTAGCATACAATTAAGTTCGCGGGCGTAAGTCTGCGCGGATGTATGCGCTGTGTCGCAAGTCCCCTTGTAACTTTGTAACCCTTTTAACCACTGTAATGTGCCTTAAATGGTGATTAATCTGCCAAGCGATGAAGCTTTCATGCGCGAAGCGCTGCGACAGGCGCAAAAAGCCTACGAAGCCGACGAAGTGCCGGTCGGCGCCGTTGTGGTTCGGGCAGGCAAAATCATCGCGCGCGCCTACAATCAGGTTGAGTTGCTGAAAGACGCAACCGCGCACGCGGAAATGCTGGCGTTGACACAGGCCGAAGCGGCGGTGGGCGATTGGCGCCTGACTAATTGCGACCTCTACGTTACGAAAGAACCGTGCGCGATGTGCGCGGGCGCTTGCAACTGCCGAGCTTAAATCACCGGTGCGAAATTACCTCGGGCGTGCTTCAGAATGAATGCGCTGCGATTTTGCAGGATTTTTTTCAAAAAAAGCGAGCCGCACAGGCGGATATGCAGTAAAGGGCGCCTGGATATCGCCGGAGAGTGCGCACAGGCCACCAGCGATCGGCAAGGTCAAAATCCAAAATCGACGGCGAAAGAGCGAAGCACACGCTGCGGTAAAAAAGTGAACTCACCACTCTTTGAAATCGCCCGCGTGCTCATGTGTCTCAATCATGTTGCCAGTGTCATCGTAAACGCGAATCACGGCATCGTGTGACCTTCCACAACCACATCGATGACAACGAAGAAAACACAGACAACAAACTAGAAAGACAGACACGAGCTGTCCCCGACGAATAGGTCTGGCGCTTCCAGCGCGGCGAAGTTCCCACCGCGATTAAACTCCGACCAATGCGCGATGGTATGAGCGCTCCGCGAAGTCTTAGAGTCCCTGTCTCTTGCCTTGAAGCTCGAGCCAGCAGAACATTGAGATATGAAAGCACGACTGGTCAAATTTGGTGAGATCGACGTCGAGGGAAAGCGCTACACGCATGATGTGGTGATCGAGGGCGGCAAAGTGCGGAAACGGAAGAAAGGACCTTCCAAGGAATTCCGCGAAAAATTCGGCCACACGCCGCTTTCGGCCGGGGAAGAAATTCCCTGGGGAGGCAAGCGGCTCATTGTCGGGACCGGCGCCCATGGCGCGCTGCCGGTAATGGACGAAGTCCTAGCGGAGGCGAAACGGCGCGGTATCGAGGTCATTGCGGCGCCCACAGTGGAAGTCTGTCAGCTGCTAGAGGAAGTGAAGAAGGGCCAGGCGTACGCCATCCTGCATTGCACGTGCTGACCGGGGATTTGGGAGACCGAATCGGTCTGAAGGTGTGGCCAAGTTCTCATTGCCGGTGGGATGTTGTCGCAAAAATCCCTCTTTGGATCGGGGTGAAATCATCAGTAGCTCCACCCCTCCTCGCATGAAGTACTGGGAAATAATCGCTGATAATCTCAGCAAAGCCGGGTGGAGTTGGGGCTGCGTTTCAACCGCGGATTCCAACGGGCGAACGATCTTTATCGCTGATGCACGTCACGGCGACGGAAATCGTTTCGTTGTGCGGGCCGATAAAACGTTGACTGCGGTTGTTGAGCTTGAATCGGCGATCCACCCAGGACGAACAATCAGATAAGCGCATGCGGGCTGGCGGCAACGAATACTTTAGTACCATGAAAGCGTTCTTTTCGATCATTCTCGCCGTCGCCGTCTCCATTGGCGGCGTTCAGGCTGGCCCCGTCCACACGGCAGCCAACGTGGCGAAGAGCACTGCGGTGACAGCCAAGAATGTTGGGCACAGCGTTGTGAAGGGCACAAGAAGAGCGGTGCACACTGTAGTCGATACGCTCACCCGATAGGTCGAGCCAATTTCTTAGAGCTCCCCGAACTCGCCAGTGTGCTCGTGTGTTTCGATCACGTTGCCTGCTTCGTCGTAAACCCAGGTCACAGCACCACGTGAGCGGCTGTAAACAGTTGCCTAGTCGACTGCGTTACTGACTGCGTTTGGCTCGGCGTACCACAAGCGACCGAATGGCAGCGCATCGGAAATTAGATCAACGCCGCTTTTATCGCTGCGCGGTCGCGGTTCGTAAAACGTGACATGCTCGCCCGATCGCTCAACGGTTTCTCACCAGCCAGATGACTGCGAGAATCGCTAGTAGAATCAAAACAGCGCCAGCGGCGTAGGCGGCGAACGCTGGTATGTGCTTGGGTCCTTCGCTGATGAATCCGATGCCTACCAAAACTAAGACCACGCCGATCAAAATTGTGCTGAAATATACCTTTGCTTGAGGGCACATGAAAGTCTAACCACATTGTGCCGAATAATTCGGCATTTAGGAAGCGGACAGTCGGACCGTCCCAAAGGACAACGTCAATCAAATTCGATTTTCATCACCGGGTGAATTTCCCAGACAGCGTAGCCCGGAAGATTCTTTCTTCGGTTTGACTGATCTTTGGGAGCATGGTCGATGTCCCAAAATGCTTTGCCGGTGACGGTGACAACTGGAGCTTGATCGAGCTTTAGCGTTCTCGTGGATCGGATATGCAAAAGGAACCTCGTGCGCGTCCAACTGAAAACCGTCTCGCGGATCGAACACCATTTTGGTTTCGCTGGTATTTCACCGACAACAATTCCCGGCTTGTTTCCGGCCCGTTTTCTGAAGAAATTTGAAGTTTTCGAGAACTTCGCCTCGCAGTTTCCGGAGAAAGGATTGAAGGGAAAGGACACTAGTGAGCGCTGCCGCCAAATTGGGACAACGTGCAAAAAAAGCTCGCCCTTTACGTGATCTTTGTCATTCTCGGTCCGTGAGCGGCAATCTTTTTCGCTTGCTGACGCTGGTCACGTTCACCGGGCCGCGCCACTATCTTTGAACATGCTGGCGAAG
>QHOM01000175.1 GCA_003218785.1 Verrucomicrobiota bacterium | reverse complement strand
TCCGTGAAATTGCCGCCCCAGGTCGAATTCAGCCTGCTGGATAAGCGAAACGCGTTGTCCTTCACTTCATCGAGGCGCGGACCCGCCATCACGCCGCAGACCTGCGCCTTTTTTCCGAACGCCAGCAGGTCTGGCAAAACATTAAAATGTTCGCAGCACCAATTGCGGCCGGTCGCTCCCATGCCGCATTGCACTTCGTCGAAAATAAGGAGTATCTCGTTTTCGTCGCAAATTTTTCGGAGCTTTTGCAGCCATTCACCGCGGAAATGATTATCGCCGCCTTCGCCCTGGATCGGCTCGATGATGATGGCGCAAATGTCGATCTTGCGCTGCTCGATGAATTCGTGGATCTCGCGCTCCGCGGTCGCTTCGCGCCCAATCACGTCGGCTTCACGCTTCGATTCCGGCAACGAAAAATCGATGCACGGACATGAAACCCGCGGCCAATCGAATTTGGCGAACAAATCCGTCTTGTGCGGATCGGTGTTAGTGAGGCTCATCGTATACCCGCTGCGACCGTGAAAGGCATGCCGGAAATGCAGAATCTGCGTGCCGCGTTCGCCGTGACCGGCCGCCATGTTCTTGCGCACCTTCCAATCCATTGCCGCCTTCAAACAATTTTCCACCGCAAGTGCGCCGCCCTCGATAAAAAGATAGCGATCGAGCGGGGGCAAACCGACGACGTGCTCGAACGTCTCCACAAATTTCGCGTAGTCCTCCGAGTAAATATCTGAGTTCGCGATCTTGACTTTGGCCGCGCGCAGGAGGTCGGCCTGTACCGCCGGATTATCGAAATACGGATGATTAAAGCCGACTGGCATCGAGCCGAAGAAGCCGTAGAGATCAATCAGCCGCCGATCGCTGGCGGCATTGTACAAATACGAACCGCGGCTTTTTTCCAGATCAACGATGACCTTGAAACCGTCGAGCAATACGTGTTGCTCGATTATTTCGAGGACATTCGATGGCGCTATTCTTTTTTGTTTTTCGCTCTTTATGGCGCGGCTTCGAGGTGAAGCCGCTTCCGTGAGCACGGGCGGCATACTCATCCGTTGAGCGTAATCTGGGGGTCGAGCGCGGTCAATCGTTGTAGCACAGGCATCTTGCCTGTGGGGTCCGGCGGGCGTCTCGCCTGCCGAATAGCTTTTTGATCTCCACCAGGCGGGACGCCCGGTTTCCTCACAGCCAAGATGGCTGTGCTACACAATGCCGTGGCGCAACAGCGTGTGTTTTCCGGCAAGCAAATCTTGCACGAGCTGATAACCGCGCCTGTCCACATTGCGATGCGTGCCGGCGAAGTGATTGTCGATCCGCATTCGTGCAGAGCGGCAGAAGTAATCTGCAACGGAAAGAATTTCATCGGCCGGTTTGCCTTGGCCGAGTAGCCATTGCGCGTAGGAACACGTCGCGCTGATGGCAAACAGTTCGGTGGCGATTCCGACAAAACGCGAGAGCAATAATTGTTCGCGATCGAGTTTCGGGCCGAACCGCGCCATGGCATGAAACAAACCACGCGCGAGCCGTTTGCTGGTGCGCGCCGCGTAGTTGACGTGACCGTGCAACGTCTCGTGTAAATTGTCGATCTTGCCCGCGCCGTTCGGCATCCACTGGCGCGGATACCATCCGGCATAGAATTTTCCGGAACTAAAAACAGCCTTCGCGCGATCGGAGATCGGCAACTGCGTATTGAAAATTGCGCCGCCTACTTTCAAGTGCGGATCGAGCGCCTCGCGGGCAATAAAGAGCCGCATGATTTCGCTCGAACCTTCAAAGATTATATTGACGCGACAATCGCGCAGGAATCTTTCCACTGCGATCGGAGCCTCGCCCCGGCCGGCCAGTGATTGCGCAGTTTCATAGCCGCGACCGCCGCGAACTTGCATGGCGTCGTCGGCAATTCTCCAGGTCGTTTCGGTTGCCCACATTTTGCACATCGCCGTTTCGATGCGCAGGTCGCCGGCCTTCCGGTCCAGAAGCGACGAAGTCAAAAACGTCATCGCTTCCATGGCGAAAACGTTGCCTGCCATCTCCGCGATTTTTCCAGCGATAGCGGCATGTTGACCGATGGGCACGCCCCATTGGATGCGTTCGCCTGCCCATTTGCGTGAGATTTCGAGCAGCCGCTTGGAAAGACCCACGCACGCGGCGGGAAGTGTGAGCCGCCCCGTATTCAACGTAGTAAGCGCGACTTTCAATCCTGCGCCTTCCTTCGAGATGATGTTTTCGCGAGGCACGCGCACGTCGGTAAATTTCACGACCGCGTTGTAAAGCGCGCGCAATCCCATGAACCGGCAGCGGTACGTGATCTCCAGCCCCGGCGTGTCCACATCGACAATGAACGCGGTGATCTGCTTGCGCTCTTTTCGGCCCACCAGTTTTGGCGGCGTGCGCGCCATCACGACAAGCACGCCTGCTTTCACACCATTTGTGCACCAAAGTTTCTCGCCATTTAAAATGAACTCAGAACCATCGGAAGTCGGCTCGGCGCCCAGGCTCATCGTCGCTGGGTCTGAGCCGGCGTGCCTCTCGGTCAGCGCGAATGCGGAGATTTCGCCACCCGCCACGCGCGGCAGATATTTTTGCTTCTGCTCTTCTGTCCCGAATAACAGCAGCGGTTGCGCGACACCGATTGATTGATGCGCGGAAACAAGCGCGGCCACGTTTCCATCCCAACTGCCAAGCAAAACGGCCGCGCGCCCATAATTGCATTGTGACAAACCGAGCCCGCCGTATTTCTTCGGCACCTTGATTCCGAACGCGCCGATTTCCGCAAGCCCTTTGAAATTTTCCGGTGGAATTTCACCGGTGCGATCGATCTCGTCGGGATCAACGTGATCGCGCAAATAGCTTTCCAGCTTCTGCAAAAAATCTTCGCCAGCGGCGCGATCTTCAGCGCTCTGCGCGGGATACCGGTAAATTCGATCGAAATCATAGCGTCCGATGAAAAGATTGCTCGCGAAACTTCCGCGGTCATCCAGCGGATCGCGCGCAGCTTCGGCCAGCTCAAGCGCTTCGCGCTGGCCTTTCGCCATTTTCGACGTGTCGATGACGGCATCTGCCGGCTTTTCCGGCTTCGCGCTGGTTTCTTCAGCGATTTGTTTTTCGGGTGCTTCGAGCGGCGATTTCATATCGTTCGTAGCACAGACATCTTGTCTGTGGGGACACCGGGCATCTTGCCTGGTGTCTGGGCACTATAAATCGGCAGGCGAGCCGCCCGCCTGCCCCACAGGCAAAATGCCTGTGCCACGTTAGCTTTCATAAAACTTCGTTCCGTCCCGCGCGTGTTTCTTCAATATCTCGCACGGCAAGAATTTCTCGTCGCTTTCCGCCAGCCGGTCCATTTCATCGACGATTTTTTTGAGGCTGAAATGTTCAGCAAAACGCAATGGCCCGCCGCGGAATGGCGCGAAACCGCTTCCCAGAATCATTCCGTAGTCCGCGTCCTCTGGCGAATCGACGACTTTCTCCTCCACACAACGCGCGGCCTCATTCACCATGAGAAACGCAAGCCGATTAGGAAGACCGATAGCGCCGTTGCCAGCGGCCCCGGTGCGGCGCCATTCTTCAAGCGCTTCGTTCGGTGTTTGCGTTTTGCCTTCGTATTTGTAAAAGCCAGCGCCCGTTTTGCGCCCGAGCATCTGGCGACTGCGCAACGAGAGAAGAACAGCGGGAACGTGATCACGCCGCCCGTAGGCTTTCTCAAGGGTATTGCCAATATCAATAGCGATATCGACGCCAATTTCATCGATCAATCGCAGCGGTCCCATCGGCATGCCCCATTGCACAAGTGCATTGTCGATCTTGTCCGCGTCCAGGCCGCTCTCGAAAACCTCGGCTGCATCGAGCAAATAAGGAAACAACACGCGGTTAACCAGAAAACCCGGGCTGTCGCGCACAACCACCGGGAGTTTTCCGATTTGTCGCACAAAGGCGAGACTCCGCTCCCGCGTCTCCTGTGACGTTTCCTTTGCAACGACCACTTCCACCAGCTTCATCCGGCTAACCGGATTAAAAAAATGAAGGCCGATGACGTGCTCGGGTGAAACGGTCGCATCAGCGAGCTCGCCGACCGGAAGGGCCGACGTATTTGTGGCGACGATCGTTTTCGGACCGGCCTGCATCGCCAACTCGCGAAAGATTTCTTTTTTGATCTCGATCTTCTCCGAGGCGGCTTCGATCACAAATTGCACATCGCGCAATTCCATCGGTGCAGTCGATGCCACAATCCGGGCGCGTCCCTCTTTTGCTTTTTCCGCGCTCATCAAATTCCGCTTTACTGCGTCGGCATAAGTCTTCTCAATGTTAGCCAGACCGCGGTCGATCTGCTCCCGCGCTATGTCGCGCAGAATCACAGTAACGCCATGAGAGCTGAGCCATTGCGCGATACCCGAACCCATCACGCCGGCGCCTATCACAGCGGCGTGCACGACCTTGGGCACTGCCGCTTTGGAGCTGCCTTTCTTGTATTTCCCGGCCAAGAAAAAATTGCGGATCAAATTTTGAGTCGATTCGGTTTTGCCAAGATCGACAATCGCGTCCAGCTCAAAGACGAGCGATTGCTGAGTTGAAACGGAAAGACCTTTCTTGATCACTTCGAGCGCGCGAGCCGGCGCCGGATTATGATCACGCAGTGCGAGAATTTCCTGATCAAACTTCGGCGCCAGCGAAGGTTTACGTTTTCCGCCACGCAATCTTTTTCGCGCATGATCCACAAGTTGATCGCGCGGTGCGACTTCATCGACCAAGCTGAGCTTCAAGGCTTCCTGCGCAGAATAAAGTTTCCCTTTCAAAATCACTTCGGCTGCTTTGTCCGCGCCGATCAGCCGCGGCAATCGCGTGCAGCCGCCCCACGCGGGAATTAACCCGAGCGTCGTTTCCGGCAGACCGATACGTGTACTTGGATCATTCGAAGCGACTCGATAATCGCACGCAAGCGTAATTTCATAGCCACCGCCGGCACAAGCGCCATGGATTGCCGCAACAGTCGGAATTCGCAATTCGGCAAGCCGGTTGAGAGTCCGTTGCCCTTGAGCAATGAAGGCGCGCATATCCCCGGTCTGCGCTTGTTTCAACAGCGTCTTCAAATCGGCGCCGGCGATGAAGATCGATTTCTTCGCCGACGTGATGATTAAGCCACGCAGCGAATTGTCGTTCTCTACAAAGTCGAGATGTTCACTCAACTCATCGAGAGTGGCGGCATCGAAAATATTCGCGCTCGAATCCGGGCGATCGAACGCCAGCAAGCAAATGTGATCGCCGCCGATCTCACGCCGAACCATTGAGCCTGTCGCAACTGCCGGCATGGGAATTATCTTCGTTCTTTTTCGCGCAAATTCCAAGCAGAGAACAGCGGAGTCATCCGTTGCTTCTTGCGAACGACGGTGCTAAAACTCGGCGGCGTTCTCGCGCGAACATTCGTTTATGGTCGGGAAAATTTTAGAACCAGAAATCAGAAGCCTGATCGACGCCCGTAATTTCGGTGCGCTTCGCGAGGTATTTCGCGAGTGGCCGCCAGCCGACGTCGCGGAAGTGATTCTCGATGTGCCGGAAGATGAACAGGTCATCATCTTTCGCGTGCTGCCTCATGCGCTGGCGGCTGATGTGTTCGAGTATCTTGATCTGGATGCGCAGCAAAAATTGTTGCGCGCCATGGCGCACGAGCAGGTGGTCGGCATTCTGAATGAAATGTCCCCAGACGATCGCACGGCGCTATTGGAAGAACTGCCAAGCGCCGCTGCGCGGCAGTTGATCAGGCTGCTAACGCCAGAGGAACGCCATGTTGCGCAATCGCTGCTCGGTTATCCAGAAGGCAGCGTCGGTCGTTTAATGACGCCGGATTTCATCGCCGTAAACGAAGATTGGACCGTCCAACAAGTTCTCGATTACGTGCGCGAACACGGCCAGGACAGCGAGACACTTAATGTCATTTATGTGGTCGATGAGCGCGGCAAATTGATCGACGACATCCGCATCCGGGAATTTCTGCTCAAGCCCCTTGCACACACGGTTCGCGATTTGATGGAAAAAACCTTCGTGACCTTAAACGTGCACGATTCCCAGCAGGATGCGCTCAACGTATTCCGGAAATACGACCGGACAGCGCTTCCGGTAGTGGATTCCACGGGCGTGCTCGTCGGCATTGTGACAATTGATGACATGCTCGATGTCGCTGAAGAAGAAGCAACGGAAGACATCCAAAAGTTCGGTGGCATGGAGGCACTGGACGAGCCGTATATGCGGATCCCGCTGTGGCGAATGGTGCGCAAACGCGCCGGCTGGCTCGTGATTCTGTTCCTGGGCGAAATGTTGACCGCAACGGCAATGGCAAATTATCAGGAAGAACTGGCGAAGGCGCTTGTGCTCGCGCTGTTCCTGCCGCTTATCATTTCGAGCGGCGGCAACTCTGGTTCGCAGGCTTCGACTTTAATGATTCGCGCAATGGCGCTAGGCGAAGTGACCCTGCGCGATTGGTGGCGGGTGATGAGTCGCGAAGTGCGGGCTGGGCTTGCGTTGGGCGCGATCCTGGGAACGATCGGCATTGTGCGCGTGGCCGCATGGGCGATCGTCGGCGAACAATATTTCCATCGACAGCCGTACGGCGCGCATTGGCCCCTCGTCGCGCTCACTGTCGGCATCGCACTCGTCGGCGTCGTGCTTTGGGGAACACTTTCCGGGTCCATGCTTCCCTTTATCCTGCGGAGAGTCGGAGCCGACCCGGCAGCATCTTCTGCCCCTTTTGTCGCCACCCTTGTTGATGTTACAGGTCTAATCATTTACTTCAGCATCGCCTTGGTAATTATGCGCGGCGCCATGCTGTAGCCGGGATCGAATGATCGCGGTGTTGGCTCTGGCAAGAAATGGGCTAGCCGGGGCCAGCGACCCCGGCTACAACAATAGCGAACCATGCTGTCGATCCAAAAAATTTTCGGACGCGACCAGAAGTTTTACGATTTGCTGGAGGCGAGTGCACAGCAGGCGGACGCAAGCGTGCATCATTTGATCGGCCTGCTGGAAAAACTTGAGCAAAAGGCTTCACCGCAAAGCCTGGAGGAATTCGTGCAAAGCCGGCGCAAAGACAAACAGATCACGCAGGAACTGACCGAGCAGCTTTGCAAAACCTTCATTACGCCTTTGGAACGCGAAGATATTCAGGCGCTGGCAGCCGCACTTTATAAAATACCGAAGACGGTGGAAAAAATTGGTGAGCGCGTCCTGATCTGCCCACAGGACCTGCAGGGCCGAAGTTTCCGGAAACAGGTGGAACTTCTCGATCAAGCGGCCGAGACCGTTCTGGCGATGGTGAAACAACTGCGCAAGGGCACCGACGCGGCGACGGCGCGCGAGATGAACGCCAAGCTCCAGTCAATCGAGGGCGACGCCGACAAACTGGAGCTCGATCTGTTGCGCGATCTTTACCAGGGCGATTACAAAACGAAGCAGATCATTTTTCTGCGCGATCTGTTCGAATTAATGGAAAAGGTAGTCGACCGCTGCCGGGATGCGGGAAACATCATCCTTGAAGTGGCGCTGAAGTATTCGTAGCCGGCTGCGGCTATGCTGACCTTTTTTTCTGTCGTCGTCGCCGCGATCATTTTTGAATACAGCAACGGTTTTCACGACGCTGCCAACGCGATCGCGACCGTGGTTTCGACGCGAGTTCTTACGCCGCGCAGAGCGATTGCGATGGCGGCATTTTTCAATCTCACCGGTGCGCTTCTTGGCGGCGCAGTGGCTTCGACAATAGGCAAAGGGCTGGTGGACACTAACGTGGTCACAATGTCGACGGTGCTCTGCGCGGTTATCGCCGCGTTTACGTGGAACATCGCCACGTGGTGGTTTGGCTTGCCTTCGAGTTCGAGTCATTCGCTAATCGGCGGGCTGTGTGGAGCAGCGCTAGCTGCCGCGCGCGGCAATTGGTCTGTCATAAAGTGGAATGCGGGCGTATGGCCAAAAGTCGTTGTGCCGATGATCATGTCGCCGCTCGCAGGTTTCATTTTCGGCGGCCTACTGATGTTTTTGCTTTTCGTGACGCTCCATCGTTTTACACCCCACTTTGTCCAATCGCTTTTTGGCAAACTGCAAATCTTCAGCGCAGCGTGGATGGCGCATAGTCACGGCACAAATGACGCCCAGAAAACAATGGGTATCATCACACTCGCGCTCTTTACCGGGACAAAAGCCGGGAGCTTCGATCATTTGCCTAGCTCGTTGAATTTTCTGAAAACGCCAGCATTCGTCTTGCCCACGTGGGTGATCGGTCTCTGCGCTGTGACCATGGCCGTTGGAACGGCAGCCGGCGGTTGGCGCATTATCCGTACGCTCGGTCATCGGATGGTGAAATTGCAGCCGGTGCACGGCTTCGCCGCGGAGACGACCGCCGCGTTGATCATCCAGGCAGCAAGTTATTACGGGATTCCGCTCTCAACCACGCACGTCATATCGACTTCCATCATGGGCGTCGGCACGGTGAAACGTTTCAGCGGGATGAAATGGACCGTGGTCGAGCGAATCATCTGGGCGTGGGTTTTTACTCTGCCCGCCAGCGGCCTGATCGGTTACGCGCTCGCACGCGCGGTCACCGCGCTTTGATGCTTATCGCGACTGGCTGAGATTGACATCGAAATTCATGGCCGCACGGTGAAGGCGTTGACCGCAGCGATTGTTCGACCTTTGTTCATTTAGCGAGCGATTGCCTGAGTAGCAGCTTTTATGTCAGCGAGACTGTACCCGAGCTCGCGCATTACTCGCTCAAGAATCTCCTGTTTCAGATCGGTTGGCGTTGTCGTAATAACCCAATAGGGTGCTCCAGGAATCTGCTTTGGATTAACACTTCGACCTGCCGCGTGGAGGGTGCGCGCGTCCTTTGCAAAATATAGACGGCCGCGGCCTTTGATATTCTCCACTTTCGCGAAGCCCTCAGGGTCTCGATGATGCAACCATCGAAGCACCACGAGAAACCTTCCAACGACGCCCTTAGCGTAAACGAACTCTGTAGAGGCGAGCAATTTGAGCAGTTCGGATTTCTCGTGCGACGGTGGAATCACAGAGCTCGTAGAGGTAAGTCCCAGAAGGCGTCGAAGAACCGATGACGGTGTCTCGCCGAATTCCGAGGTGTTTTGAAGGAGATGAGAGTAGATATCTGATTCTATATCGATCGTTTTCAATGTGGCGACTATTACCACTGTTCAAACAGTTCGTCAACAACAAAATATTTTCGCCGAACAAGATCTAGGCCAAGCTATTCGGCCTATCTGGATTATGGACGGATAATGGTACGCAGGATACCGACTACTTCTTAATCTCCACCCATTCGTTGCGCGCGTGTGAGTCGGCGACTGCCTGGACGACGCGCATATAGCGAACGCCTTCTTCGAAATTTGGGCGTGGCCGGATGCGGCCCTTGGATTTCACCGCGGCGAGAAAATCTTCTTCCACGCGCCATTCGCCTTCCAATTCCGGAGGAAGATCGACAACGTGTAAGGCGCGATCACCGAGCTTGCCCACTTGCACGACGTCCGAACCGAAATCATAAGTTAGAGTTCCGACGCTGCCGTAAATTTCCACGCGGTCGCCCGGCGCCATGGCATCGGCGCC
>QHOM01000331.1 GCA_003218785.1 Verrucomicrobiota bacterium | reverse complement strand
CGGTGAACCCTTTCGTACGGAACAGCATTCCCCTTGTTGCATCTGTTGCTGAGAACAGGCCTTCCACATGGGCGAGCCTATACCTCGAACTGGGCAGCCTGATAATTTTGGGTGTCTTCGGTTTCTTCTTTGCCTTTCAACGGCTTCGTGAGGGTGACGTTCTCTTGATAATATTCGGCGTAACAGGGTTCTACTTCGCGGCCAGCCTTGTCCGGCTAACCCTGATTCTGGCACCGGTGATGTCGACTCTCGCAGCTATAACCGTGGTTGAACTGGGTAAGCCCGCGATGGATATTATTCAGCAGGCGGTCATCTTTCCCCGACGGAAACTACGCTTCACTAGTAGGGTAAGCCGGGAGTTCAGTTTGGGTATTTTGCTCATCATTCTAGTCCTGGTAGTTCCAACTTTCATCAACGCCGTTCAGTCTGCCTACACACCGACTACTATCGCGTCCGCCAGCCTTCCGGTACGTGCGGCCGTGCCTGACTGGCTTGAGGCTCTCTCTTGGATGAACAATAATCTACCGCACTCAAGTGTTGTCTTCACTTGGTGGGACTACGGTTACTGGATCACCGTGAACACTGGCCTGCCCACCCTCTCAGATAATGGGACAGGGAATACAACCGCGATTAAGGACATAGCGACTGGTTTCATGCTGAACGAGTCTCTCGCTGTTCAACTAATGCGGCAGGAGAGAGTTACTCACGTGGCAATCTTTGTCAGTTATAACAACCGTGGGCTCTGCGGCTCGGGTGGACCGCCCTTTTGCGGATACGGTGATGATTTTAGACAGATTATCACGAATCCCTCGACAGGTGCGTCAGAATACCATCGTATCGTGACGATTGACAATAAGACTACAGATGAGAGGATAACGAGCAATGTGGGGACAAGTCCCAGCACGGTGCAGATTCCAACCAGCAACACCGTTCTCGGACTCTTGATGCGAAGCAGCTATCCAGGAGGACGACCTAATGGATGGAACGATACAGGACCTGCCACGCCCAACTATTTCGTCCAAGACTTTGCCTCTTCATCGTCATATGTTCTCGTCTATTCGTTGAGGTATCCTGACCAGCCGTCTATGACAGCCCAGCTCACTCCAGCAATTGTCCGCCCTACTGGCGGAATCACCACTATCACAGGGACGTTGACCAGCCCGACGGGCAAGCCGGTGGACACCATTAAGATTCCAGTTATCTTAGAATATAGATTGAGCACTGGGGGCAATTGGATTTTCATCGCCAACGTTACTGCGACATCCGGTCACTTTACCTATAATTGGACAACTAAGCTACCGACAGGGCAACCGTACATTCTGGTCCGGGCGAGGTGGCAAGGTGATCCCGCTCAGCTCTTGGACATCGCAGTTACGGTGCCTCAGCCTCTGACCTTCATGGGATAGTGTTCTCTAGGCTTCTTCTGAAATCGCGCTAGATCCTTCCATTCTTTGCCGGGCGTACCTATCGTCCGGCGAGAACTTTGGAGGATGAGGATTGCTAGTCAGTGATCCACAAACAGGACAAGTTTCTTTCAGGGTGTATCTTGAGCAGTTTGTGCATCGTCTCATCAGCCATTTCATCCAAGCTTCCTTCCCTCGCCGCCAGCCTTCTTGATGGTCCCCAGGGCCTCTTCCACTGCCAGGCTGAGGGTTTTCTCGGCTGCTTCGAAGCTGGGAGCTTGCACTTCTATTCTGTACTTGGGGGAGCCTATCGAGTAGATTTTCACTTCGCTTCCGCGGGGTTTGCGGATCTTCTTCGCGCTGGTCAGGGCTTGCCTGATTATCTCGACTCCGCCGGGTTTGTGGCAGGTTATTGAGACGGTTCCTCGGACCTTCGACCTTTCAAGTCGAATCTTTGTCTTGGTAACTTCGGTGATTGCTTGAGCCCATTCGGATGATAATCCGCC
>QHOM01000007.1 GCA_003218785.1 Verrucomicrobiota bacterium | reverse complement strand
TCCAGGCAGTTGGATGGATCGTGGGACCGTTTTTTAGACGCGCAGCAATACCGGCGTGTCCAGTTGGCAATGAGTCTGGCTCGATATGCATTTGGATCTTCGATGTTCGATGTTTGATGTTTCATTTGCAACCGCCCAGCTCCTCGAGCCCCGACCTAAGCGTGCATCATAAGCGACTCTGCGATGAGCTGAAGGGCGGAGCAGAAGCGCTCGCCTCCGTCTGGACAGGCGGTTAGGACCAAGAGAATGGGATTTTCTTCTTGGGGCGCATGGACGATTATAGCGGATTCATGTACGAGGTCCCTTCAGAAGGAGTCACGCCATTCGTTTTCTCCGATCCCACCGGTAAACGCTGGCCGCGCCTGCGCCTGATTCTGCTCATTGCAGGCGTGCTGTTTTTTCTCGGGACGGTGCTGTTTGTTCAGACGCTTTTTGTCGCACCGCAAATGAGCGTGCCTTTTTCCCTGCGGCAGTTGAAAGGCCAATTGAAAGCGTTGCAAAAAGAGAATCCGGCCGGCCAATTGTCTGCGAGTTCGCTGCTGTGGCAGAAATTTGGCGCGGCGCGACAGGCGGCAAAAAAACTCGGTGGCACAGCACCCACTCCTCCACCGCGGCCGCGAAAGAAATCGCCCAACAACGAAGTGCGGCTCGCATTTTACACTAACGGGGATCCGTACAGCTGGGCGTCCCTTGAGCAACATGCGGCGCAGATTACACATCTTTGCCCCGAATGGATGACGGTGATCAACGGCATGGGCGATTTGCAAATCGACGCGGATGGCCGGCTGCCGAAATTTGCCGCGAACAAAGGGATCGCGCTTATGCCGCTGCTGACCAACCTCGTCGGCGACACGTGGCAGCCGGAGGCAATCGAGAACCTGGCGCACGGCCCAGGAGAGCGACAGGACCTGTTTATACAAAGAGTGCTTTCCGTTTTGCGCAGCGCGAAGGCTTCTGGCGTCGTGGTCGATTGGGAGCAGATCGACCCGGTTTACAAAAAAGATATCACTGGATTCATCGACAAGTTCGCCGACGCCTTACACGACGATAACAAGGAGCTGTGGCTCTGCGTTCAGCCCGGTCAGGAATTGGATTATATCGACTTCGATCAGCTCGCCGACAACGTCGATCGTTTTGTGGCGATGTTGTTCGACGAAACTTCCGACACAGATCCGCCGGGGCCGCTCGCGTCACGTTCGTGGTTTGAAGGCTGGTTGCACGTCCTGCTGGAAGATTCGGACACCAAACAATGGATCATCGCGCTCGGTAATTACGGATATGATTGGACGATCGGTGGGAAAAAAGCGGAGCCGATCAGTTTTCCAGAAGCGATGAGCCGCGCCAATGATGCGGAAGTTGAGAGCGCAGAAGTGAAGGCGCCGAGTTACAGTCCTTATTTTTATTTTGAGGATGGGAACAAAGAACATGCCGTCTGGTTCCTGGACGCCGTGACATTTCTCAGCGAATTGCGCGAAGTGCGCGATCACAAGGCGGGCGGATTTGCGGTCTATCGGCTCGGCAGCGAAGACCCAGCGATCTGGGATGCTTTGAGCGTGCCGCGCGATTTCAAAGTCGACGATCAAACGCGCGAGTCGCTCGAAGTTCTCAAGAGCACGGACACGATTGCGGACGTGGGTGATGGCGAGATTGTTACCGTCGACGAAAGCCGGACAGATGGAATGCGCAAGCTCGCGGTCGATGCGGACGGCTACCTCACGGCGAAGTACGTAAAATTCCCGGAGTTTCCGACTCTTTATCATCAAGGCGCAGGCGGTGAGCATCAGGTGGCAATCACTTTCGACGACGGGCCCAGCCCAGAGTGGACTCCGAAAATCTTAAGCATCTTGAAAGCGGCAAACGTGAAAGCCGCCTTTTTCGTTGTGGGCGCAAATGCGGAGCGTTATCCGGGCCTTGTGCGTCGCATTGTCGACGAAGGGCATGAGATTGGGAACCACACTTATTATCATCCGAACCTCGCGCTTTGCTGGCCGGAGCACATCCGTCTTGAACTAAACGCGACGCAGCTTTTGCTCGAAACGATCACAGGTCGTGCGACAACATTGTTTCGTCCACCTTACGCGGCCGATACCAGTCCATCGCAATTAAGCGAACTGACCCCGCTGCGAATCGCTGAAGATCTCAATTACATGGTCGTCATGGAGAGCATCGATCCGCAGGATTGGGCGAAGCCGGGCGCGGACACTATTCTTCAGCGCGTGAAACAACAGCGGCACGATGGCAGTATTATCCTGCTGCATGACGCCGGCGGCGATCGCTCGCAGACTGTCGAGGCACTGCCGCGAATTTTGGATTGGTTGCATACGCGCGGTGATAGCGTGGTGCCTTTGAGTACACTTCTCGGAACGACGCGCGATGCGATCATGCCACCCTTGCGAGAAAATGGGCAGTCGCTCACACGTCTGGTCAGCAGCGCTGGATTTCGCGTTTTTCACGGCATCGAGGAATTCCTCTGGGCGTTTATGATCGTGGCAACGGCGCTCGTGGTCATCCGCACGCTGGTTGTGATCTGGCTGGCCTACCGTTTTCAGCGAGGACCGACTGCGGATTTCACGGAGCCAATCAGTGTGGTGATGGCCGCCTATAACGAAGGGAAAGTCATCGCGGAAACTTTGCACGCGCTTCTGGCGACCGATTACAAGGGTGAAATTGAAGTCATCGTTGTAAACGACGGTTCGCGTGATGAGACAGCCGCCGAAGTTGAGCGTATTCGACATGTCAATCCACGCGTTCGCCTCTTGCAGCAGGAAAACCGGGGTAAAGCTCGTGCACTGCAGCGCGGTCTCGCTGCCGTCCATCATGGCATCGTCGTTTTCATTGATGCCGATACGCAATGTCAGCGCGATACGCTCCCGCGCTTGCTCGATCCGTTTGCCGATCCGCACATTGGCGCCGTGTCGGGTCACGCGAAGGTTGGGAACCTGCGTTCGTTCGTCGCGCGTTGTCAGGCGCTGGAGTATACGTGCGGTTTCAATCTTGACCGACGCGCTTACAACCGCTGGAACTGCATCACGGTCGTGCCTGGCGCCATCAGCGCGATCCGCAAGGATGCAATCGATGAAGCAGGCGGCCTGAGTTTGCAAACTCTGGCCGAAGACACGGATCTCACTTTGTCCTTGCATAGACACGGGGGGCGAATCGTTTACGTGCCTGGTGCGATCGCGTGGACGGAAGCGCCCGAGAGCGTGCGTACGCTTGCGCGGCAGCGTTTTCGCTGGGCCTATGGGACACTGCAATGTCTCTGGAAGCATCGCGACATGGTGTTCAACTGGAACTATCGCGCGCTCGGCTGGTTCAGTTTGCCGAGTATCTGGTTTTTCCAGATCATCCTCGTGGCCGTCACGCCGATGGTCGATCTGTTCTTGCTCGCCTCCCTGCCCTTTGGTGCATGGAGCGCAGTGATGCCATTTGTTATTACGTTCTTGGCGATGGACGTGATTCTCGCGACGCTCGCCTGCGTTCTCGAGCGGGAGCCGATTGTGCGCGCCTGGCGCATTTTACCAATGCGCCTGATTTATCGTCCCATGCTCAGCTACTGCATCTGGAAAGCGATCCTGCGCGCAATCAAAGGCGCGTGGGTGAGCTGGGGCAAACTCGAACGGACGGCTTCGGTACCCGTGCGCGCTTAGAAGGAAATGCGAGGCGTTGCTCAGCGGAAATCCGGTAGCCGTCCCCGCAATACTGTTAGGGAATAGGGGGGCAAAAGGTACGATACAGAAGGATCGCCTCGAAAATGTGCCAAGGGCAAGCTTCGGATCGGATGTCCGTTTGGCCCGTCATCGTGCCAAATATACTGGTTCCTCGAGAACTGGATGACATTGACGTCACCCGCAAACGAAACTTGCCGGTGCGCCGCGGAAAAATTGAACTCCACAGTCAGCCGCGCCGTTCGTTTCGGATGCTTGTTGATTGCCAGCAAAGCCCACTGCTTATCCGGTCGGCATACTGCGTAGACGCTGACAGCGGATAGCGGCGTAGACTTACTCTGCTTAACTGCCACTGGAAATACGTCGTGCGTCTCATTCGTGGGCTGCATCCATTCTTTCGTGATCAGCTGGGCGGCGTAGTACGCTGACAGCCGATTAACTTGCTCACTGTTCGGATTCAATTGAAGCATCATGAGATTGCCCCAGGAACATTTCAGCTCATCGGCCAGGTAGTTGGGCTCATATCCGTATTGGTAAGCCTTTGAGCCACGTAATGTCAGAAATGCTCCGACTGTGTCTGCGTTGAAAAGCGCCCCCGGAATGTCCACTTCATGACGACCCGCAAACACGGAGTAACCGTACTCCGTCATGAACCATGGGATCGTGGTCGGAACCCCATCTGTTCGCAAGCTGGTCATCATGGCAGCCAGACGTTCCGGTGTTTCCAATAGGTGCGGTGCCGCATTCGCGCAGATGTTGTCGAAGGGATAGAATTCAAATGAGAAAAAATCGAAGTGGCATGCTGCTGCTCGGATGTAATTCAGACAGCGATTCATCCAGGAGCGATTGCCCGATGCGTCGGGCCACGTGAGTAATTGCTCCTCGAAATTCTGAAGGCTTGGTCCTCCGAGTTTTACATTCTGCCCTAGAGCACCCAGCCAGTGAACGACTTCAGCATAAAGCGCCGCATAATCCTCCGGCGAAGCCCACTGGCCGTCAGGTTCTTCGCCCAACTCGATCCCTTCGAGAGGATATTGCCGTTTCAAAAGATACTTGATCTCCGCGGTTGCGTTTTCCGGCGTGTCGTACAAAACGCCAACCGGCACGAGAACTGGCAAACCATTCGTGAGTTGGCTTCTTAGAACGAAATCCAGTCCCGGTTGTTCGATATTGTAGTCAATATCGGAGGCACGATGCCACGGGTCTGTCGATGATACATAAATCACCGTTTGCTTGCGTCGATCCGGCACGTGATGAACGTAATCGTGGAAGCGCCCTTGACTGTCGGTTCTACCCGCATCGATTTCACGAATCGCAACCCCAAGCCGATCGCGGATATCATTTGAGGGTTGTGCGCTCGTTCCCGAACTGTGACTCATTAGAATGCGGAGGAATCGAACTGAACGAGCCTTTCCACTGAGCCGGACATATTCGTCTCCGCCCGAGCTGTGATTGGCTTCACCTTTCGGGAAAAGACGCCATTCATCTTTGCCATCTTGGTGCAAGTGCATCGGATCGTCTCCAGTCCAGCATTCGATGCGATACCGTTCAGCGTACGGTGTGCCCCAATGAATACGGATGGAGTTTATCGGTTTGGCCGCGCCCAAATCGATCACCACCCATTGTGGATGCACATCGTTAGGTTCGCCTGTGAAATAGGAATCGAGATACGGATTGCTTTTCCAAAATGAATCTCCATCGCCATCTGCGACTCGCGAGTACCCATCGTCGTTAGCCTGATCAATCGTATTTCCGCGCCGCGGCAAACGATAGCCATAGGAGACATTGATTGGGTCGGCTATGGAATCGTCCGAGACCCAGTAGCCACACTGGTGAACGGGGTCGCTCCAAGTGCCGCGCGGATTCCAATGCCAGACCTCGCCTGCTAATTCCGTGCGTAGCCGATAAGTTACAGGCCCAAGTCCGGCTGAGAGCATTTCGGCAATGTTCTTATCCGAGAACATCCGAGCGCATTCCCCTTTCTCGTGACCGTCAACGCCTCCGCCAAGCCCTTGGGTCGGTACGCATTTATTCACCGGACTATCGGTCGCCACGATGGCCAAAGCGGGAAATGGACCCCGCGGATGCGAAAGAACTCGCGTTTTCGAAACTGCTGTGCCAGCTACGAAGGAGGCGAGGCAAACCAGGGTTAGCAGCATCCGGATTTCACGCATCTAGACAAACTCGAGCTAAAGCACAAGGTAGCGGGCCAGCAAAGCAAAGTCAGCGTCTGCTGGACAGGTACAGCGTTTGCACAGAACTTGCCAGCCGAATGCGTGTGGATGCAGTCTTTGCAGTCGTTGTTGTAGCAATTGCTTCGAGTTTGGCGCTACCCGGATGCAGCAAGCGTGTGGCAGTCCAGCACGTCGACCCCAATGGTCCGGTCGAGGTTGTGATTCCCGAGCATGGCGCTTATACCGGCGCGTTCATGGATTTCGGCGACGAGGAAGACGATGTGACGCTGGAAACGATTGAGGATTTTGAGACAATGGTCGGCAAACATCAGGCCATCATTGCTTCCTCAAGCTATTGGGGTGAGCAAAGTTTCCCGACCGACAATTTAAATGTCATTTGGCGACACGGTTCCCTGCCGCTTGTCTTCTGGTCGCCCTGGGACAAACCCTACGAAGAAGATCGCGGGCCGGGCAAGTTTAATTTAAACGAGATCATTGCCGGGACGTGGGATGCGTACATCGACAAGTGGGCCGACGCAGCCCGGGATTTCGGTCATCCATTAATCGTCGTCTTCGGCGTCGAAATGAATGGAACCTGGTTTCCGTGGTCAGGAGCTTATTACGGAGGCGCCGAATGGGATAAAGAGCACAATAATTGGAAAGGTCCGCAAACATTCCGCACGGCTTACCGCCATGTGGTCGATCGCGTTCGGCTTATTATCCGGGCCCGGATTATGTCGATTGGTTGGGTCTAAGCGTTTACGGCCAGCAATTCAAAGATGAACCGAATCCGGATATTACTTCATTGGTTGACTGGCCGTATCAGGAATTAAGTGGCCTCGATCCGAACAAGCCGATCATGATTGCGGAATGGGCGACCGGTGAATTTCCACATTCGACGGAAGGCGGCGGACTCGGCAAACCCGATTGGATTAAAGAGGGACTCAAGATGTTTCGCACGCGTTATCCGCGCATCAAGGCCGCAGTATACTGGCACGAGCGCTGGCAAAACGCTGACGGCTCGTACAGCAACCTGCGCATCAATTCTTCGGTCGAGTCATTGAATGGGTACCGCGAAGGCGTCGCGAATCCCGATTGGCTCGGCAATTTGATTTTGCGCGCGATTCCGAGTCCCAAGTAATGACAATCAACCAAAGGGTTTAGATTGGCGCGGTTTAAATCATGAGCGGCGAAAACAGATTCCCGGAGGAGTTGTTGCTGAACGAGCCCGACCGCGGGCACCGTTTGATTCGGGAATTCTACCAGCATTACGCCGACATAGCGAAGACACCGAATTATTACACGGAAATCGGTCCGCAGCACGAAAAGATCAAGTACAACCTTCTATTGTCGCTGGCTGGAGAGAAACGACCACGATCAGCGAAGTCTGGGCTTGGATGTGGGATGCCGCCCGAGGCTGGTCTTGCCTGTGCGGAAATGGATTTTACTTCCGCCATCAACTTTCAAAATGCGAGCTTCGATGCAGTTATGATGACCGAGGTCCTGGAACATCTGCCTTATCCCGCGATCACCGTCCGCGAGGTGCATCGAATTTTGAAAAAGAACCGCGGCAGCGCTTACGTCGGCTCGGTTCCGCTCGATTATCATCTGCATCGGCGCTGGAAGGTGATGCGCGGCAAACGGCTCTCCGGAGAACAACTGCATGTTCATCATTTTTCTTTCAAGGAGCTCGACCAGCTACTCAGATTTTATTTCGACAATGTCGAGTATCTACCACTGAGCGGCACGGCGCAGCGCCATCCCCGCTGGAGACTCCCTTACAACCTGTTTGTTCGCGATATTGCCTGGGCGGCAGCTTCACCCAAAGCAAAGCCGGGCTGCTGGAATATAAGGGAAAAGTTCTGAGTTATTAGGATTGCCGCGTTCTTTCTCGGAAGCGCGTAGACAAAATCTGCATTTGGCGGCGTCTTGAATATAAAAGACCGTGAAAAGGTCATGGAAAATGTCGCCATTCATGAAGATTGGAGAAGTCGTTTTTCTGAACTCGCGCCCGGCCTGCTTCTTTTTGCCAGGCAATGGGTGCGGTCGCGCGCTGACGCGGAAGACATCGTCCAAGACGCATTCGTTCGTTTTTGGCGACGCAATCATGCAATCGATAATCGCGCCCTGCTTTACGCAACCGTCCGTTCGATCGCGCTGGATTTCATTCGTCGCAATAGTCGCCGGGCACGACGCGAAGCGGAAGCGGTTTCGGAATCGGAGCAAGTGGTCGAACCGCAGTTTGAATTCGCAGATGAAGCAGAATTTGTGCTCGCTGCAGCCCTGGATCGTTTGCCGCATGATCAACGCGAGGTGCTCGTTATGAAGATTTGGAACGAGCTTACTTTCGCAGAAATCGCCACCGCACTGAATATTTCGCAAAACACCGCTGCGTCCCGCTATCGCTACGCGCTGGTAACGTTGAAGAAAATGTTCCTACCACAATGAATGACTTTTTCGAGATCGAGCACGAATTGAAGAAGCTGCGGCCCGCGCGTCCTTTGCCGCAGTTCCTGGCGCGCGTCGAACAGGCGATGGCCGATCCGGAGATCAGCGGAGACAAAATTATTCGGCTGAATCGTTTTGGTCTTCACTGGATTGCCCTCGGTGTTGGTGTCGCTGCCGCGGCGCTATTTCTTGTGCTCGCGCAAGTCAGCACGGATCGCGGGGCAAAACAGAGCGAAAGGATTGCACAGAATTCACCTGCACCGGAACCACAATCAACATCTGCCGATCAATTCATTCCGACCGGTGCGACGCAGGTCGTTTACAACACGCGGGACGAAGGATTGCACTTTACAGACGGTTCCGAAGGGCCAATGCGGCGTCTTCGTTATCAAACGCGGGAGACATTGCAATGGCGCAACGCTCAGACCGGCGAATCGCTTCGTGTTTCCTATCCAAGCGACGAAATCGTCCTCATTCCCATTTCCGGCCAATGACAGCCTAAAGACCAACAACAAAAATATGAGCACAAAATTCATCCTAACCATTGCAATCATCGCCTTCGTCCCGGTCGCGGGATTTGCGCAACCCTCGCCGCCTCCACCGGCTCGACCCACGGCGCCTGGGCCACCGGATCGCCATGAGAAAATGCCGAAAGTGCCAATCACATTTCTGGGGGTGGAAACATCCGAAGTTCCAACTGTCGTGAGCGAACAGCTGGGCTTAGCCAAAGGATTTGGACTCGTCGTTGATTACGTTGTCCCGGATGGACCTGCTGCTGCCGCCGGCGTGCAACAAAACGACATTCTTAAGATGTTGAACGATCAGATCCTCACCGAGCCAGACCAATTGGCGAAGCTTGTGCGTAGTTTCGCAGAAGGTACAAATGTGACCCTCGCAATCTTGCGGAAAGGTCAGGAACAGAAAATCACCGTCAAGCTTAGCAAAAAAGAGGTGCCGGAGCACGATTCCTGGCTTCCTCGGCACCGGCGCGGAGGGAATTGGAACTTCAACGACTTGGGCGATCTCGGCGATCAGATACGGGCTCTTAAAGAACGATTGGGAGATACGCAGCATGATGTGATACGTGATGCTGTGATGACAGCTCACGAGGCGGCAAGGCGCGCACGCGATGAAGCCCGTCGCGCTGTGGACGAGGTCGGCATTTTGAGTAGCGATGACGGCGCGTTTAAAGCCACCAAGATCGACATCGGCAAAGCACAGATTGTTTTTTCTGATGACAAAGGCGAGATGAAATTGGAGACCGTCGATGGTAAAAAACTGCTCACAGCCAGGGATGCACAAGGCAAACTGCTTTTTAGCGGTCCGGTGGAGACAAAGGAGGATGTCGATAGACTGCCGCCAGAGATTCGTCAGCGGTACGACAAATTACAGCAAAATCATTTGCCGGCAGTCGCACCGACAACCGACATGGATAACAGCGACGACGCAGGCGACATGAATGATGATGAAGACGAACCTTCCGAGCCCTCGTTCGACCAAGTTTCGCTGTCCCCGTTTTTTCCAAGCGTCAGTTGATGTGGCCTGCCTTCGGTCTGATTTGAAGTAGAGACACTCCGCCGAGCTTCTTGACCTGGCCCGGCTCGCCGCTCGCGGAGTTTTCTCTCCCATTAGTCGCTAATGACGGAAAACGGATATGTTGTCCGCCACGGGGCGGACTCTACGCTGCGAGCTTTTGGGGCCGGCAGACGTCTTGTTCGTCGATTCAGCGCAACACAACTCCGCTGGCACACAGACCACAGGTCCATGCTCCGTATTATCGAGTTTTCTTGCCGCCACGAATCCACGCGCTAAATAAGGCTGAGGGCCAAGATCGAGATGTTGATTCGAGCTTTCATTTGTGTTGCGATCTTTTTCCTCGCGGAAATTTCCTCTGCTCAAACATCGACATCTTCGCCTTCTGCGTCGCCATCTCTTGAGCAGCGCGTCGCCGACCTTGAAGCGTACATAAATAACTCCGCGCGCGGTGCAGACGTTGCAAACGCGCAGACCGTTTCAAACATTCCGGGCCCGGGTCCTGGTCACAACGCCTGGATGATGACCTGCGCTGCGCTCGTGCTGTTCATGACCCTTCCCGGCCTCGCCCTTTTTTACGGCGGCCTCGTTCGCGCGAAGAACGTTCTTTCCGTCCTTGCACAATGTCTCGGCATTGCGGGTCTTGTTACGATCCTTTGGTGGGCGGCGGGTTATTCGCTCGTTTTCTCGCGCGGTTCAGCGTTTCTCGGCGGATTGAAATTTGCTTTTCTCCACAGTGTCGATGCGCACCCGAACGGCGATTACTCCCACTGGGTGTCGCAAAATGTCTTCGCCATGTATCAGCTTATGTTCGCGATCATCACGCCCGCATTGATCATTGGAGCGGTCGCTGAGCGAATGAAATTCGCCGCCGTGCTCGCTTTCGTCACTGCCTGGATGTTCGTGGTCTATTTCCCGATCGCGCACATGGTGTGGGGAATCGATGGCTGGATGAATGGCGTCTGGAATCCCGGCGCCAAGGTCACCGCGATCGACTTCGCCGGTGGCACCGTCGTGCACATGTCGTCCGGCTGGTCGGCGCTCGTTTTGTGCGTACTTCTGGGCCACCGGCTGGGATTTAGAAAAGAAGTAATGGCGCCGCATAGCATGGTGCTTTGCATGGTCGGGACAGGATTGCTCTGGGTGGGTTGGTACGGCTTTAATGCGGGAAGCGCGCTCGCCCCAGACGGAATCGCCGCAAATGCGTTTATGGCTACGACTCTCGCCACGGCTGTAGCGTCGTTCACGTGGGCAATGCTCGAGTACGCGCTGCGGGGCAAACCGAGTGTGCTCGGATTTTGTTCCGGCGCGGTTGGAGGCCTTGTCGTCATCACACCGGCGTGCGGATATGTCGATCCGACGGGTGCCGTCATCATCGGCGTCGCCGCCGGAATCGTACCATTCTTTGCCTGCACGAAATTAAAGTCCTGGCTCGGCTACGACGACGCGCTCGATACGTTTGGCGTGCATGCCGTTGGCGGAACGCTCGGCGCATTTCTTACCGGTGTGCTCGCGACTGCGAGCGTTAATCCGAATCTCGCGCCGGTAGCTTCCGCGCCTCTCAGCGCCGCCACGCAAAATGGTCTCGCGAGAATTGTTGGGCACACCCTCTGGTTGGAGCAGTTGAAGGCGATCGGGATCACGATTTTACTTGCCGTTGTGGGAAGCGCAATCATCGGCGCGCTCGTCAGGGGACTGATCGGTCTGCGCATCGCACCGGAGATCGAACGGCAAGGACTCGACATCAATCAACACGGCGAAGAGGGCTACATCACATCGTGAACCTGATCGTAATTACACCGGCACTTGTTCGGCCTAACAAATGAATCAGGATGCCGAACATCTCAGGTTATTGTCGATCTTTCATTACATCGTAGCAGGTGTGGCGGCGTTCTGCTCCTTTCTCCCGCTGCTTTACGCGGTACTGGGATTTGTCTTCGTTGCGCTGTCTCGCCATCCGCCGGCTAATCCCAGTCAGGAGGTCCCGCCGGCCGCTCTCGGGTGGGCGTTCGTCGGTTTAGGAATTTTTCTTTTCCTGCTCGGCGCAGTGCTTGCTCTCGTTTTGGCTCTTGCCGGTCGATCGCTTTCCCGACGAAAGCGTTATTGGTTCGCATTCGTCGTTGCTTGTATCGAATGCATCTTTGTCCCATTCGGGACGATTCTCGGGGTATTTACGATTATCGTGCTCTCGCGCGATCTCGCGCGAATCAGTGAAGACATTGTTTTCGACGGCGCAAGCGGCGGGTTGAAAGTACACTTTGGATGTTCAAGGATTCGGCGATCCCGCCGCCTTGACTCCTGCTTCGATCCATCGGCCCGGAAGATGGCTCCCCGTTTCTCCGCCGACCCAAACATAATGTCTTATCTTTTTTTCTGCCGATGGGCGCAGGTCGAAGTCGATCAGTGAATTCGCTCCAGTGGCTTTTACCGTCACGGCAGCTTTTGCTGCGCCGCGTTGCGTAACACTCAGTTTATAGACACCCGTCGGTAAAACGGCTGTGTAGTGGCCTTTGACATCCGTGCGGCTCATAATCGGCGGAATTTGTCCGGCTTTTTGTTCGAACCGGATTTCGGCATCTTTGAGACGTCGGCCATCCGTGCCTACTACATCTCCCTGAACGGAGGACGTCTGCGCAGAAACTGTTGCGGAAACAGCGAACGCGCTTGTGAGAAGAGGACTGGCAATAAGGATCCGCCAAGACAAGAGCGGACATTGCTCCAATCTCGAAAATGGCGCGACGCAGCCTTGCGACGGGCCACTAGCGGGTGTCAGAGCAGTTAGCCGCAAGGGCTCACGGCCCTTTCGTAGAGCGCGTATCGTGAATTTGCTGTTGCAGAGTTCCGGTCTTTGGCGGTACCCAGACCCAGTGTTTTGCTTTCTTTGCGGACCCAGCTGCCTGCGTTGCCGATACTGATTTCAAGTCAAAATTCAGCTGCGTCGGCTGACCCAGTTTCGTCTTCGTATTGTTGATCGAAGCTTTGACGGCGCCATTCACAACCAGAGTGACCCGGTAAACCCCTGCTGGAAGCGCGTCTGAAATATAATGGCCGTTCGCATCCGTCTTAACGGTTTTGAGCAACTTTCCGTTATTTGTCGTTTCAATCCGAATATCTGCACCTTTTATCGGTTTCCCTTTTACGTCCGTAACGACCCCCTCAATAGCTGATGTCGCGGCCCATGCACTCGTAGCAAGAAGAATCAATCCAATGAATCCGATCCGAAATGATTTGATGAACACTCATCAATGCTACGCGCAGATGCGCAGAAATGCAACTTTTAGCGCATCTGAATAGTAACAGCACTGTTACTATTGTTGGTAGTGTCCTAATTTGGCCACCAATAAGTCAGAGCGATATAAAGCAAGGCCGCAATTAGGACACCACCCGCATCTGCGCAATCAAATTTGCCCGCAGACCGGATGCAACCTGGAGTGAAGACTGCCGGTGGGGGCTCGTGCCGACACGATCTAACGAGGTCGTCATGCCGAGCGAAGTCGAGGCATCTCTCGCTGTTTGTCGCGAGCACGCAAACAAAGACGCGCTGCCAGGCATCGAACGCGCGGCGTTCAACATCCAACGCCCACGAATTGTGCCGGCGGAGGGGCTCGAACCCACACGATCTTGCGATCACTGGATTTTGAGTCCAGCGCGTCTGCCAGTTCCGCCACGCCGGCGCAGGGAATTCTGAAGCTACGACGCCGGCGCCGAAGTTCAAGCGTGCGGTGCGGACAAAACGGTTGCGTGGCAAAAGTAACGTGGCTGTTGCTTTTGAGGGTGGAGGTCTCTCCTCCAGCAAACGCCAAACGCTCAACTCTCAACGTCCAATTTGGTGCTAATCGCATAGGCGGGCCGGCGATCTTGATCGCGGCGGCGCTCGGGCGTGATGTTGGCAGTCTGACTCGCGGATTGCCTGTGCGGGATCGCGACTGAGGGCACACAGGGATAGGCCAGCGCGCGACCGGAAAGCCGCCTAAAACTGCGAATAGAGCATTCGGCGGCTCGCCGTCAAGCTGCCAATATTTTAGACTAGTCGCTGAAAAGAGGCGGCAGCGCTTTTAGCTGGCGTCATCCAACACGTATCCTATAGCATTATGTGTCCAGGCTGCGATTGCTCTTAGAGCGTGCTTGATCTCCTGGCTGTTGGAGCGACCTCGGTCATCGACAATACTCATGAGTTTCATCGGTTCGAAAGCTTTTCGCCTTTTCAGATCCAAGTGGGCAACTCCTTCCCAATTGGCAGTACCTTTGATGAGTTGCTTTGCTGTGTAGGTGCGAGCCAAACCTTTTTCATCGGAGTAAAGACATATCGCTCGATCCAAGAATTCCTCGATTGTTACTCTCTTAGCATCCTTTTCAGGGGTCCAACTAATCACGAAGCCCGACCAGCCGCAAATAGCTTTGCCCTCAAGTTGTCGCAGATCGAAATCCGGGACGTAAGCATAAAGTGTCTTGCCTCTCTCCTTTGCGCATCGCAGGAGAACCGGCAGCTTAGGATCAACCAGCAAAATCCGCAAATAGCCCGCAAGCTTCAAATAAGCGGACGAGTGCTTATCTTTGGCCTTCTCGTAATCCTCGAATATCCATTCTTGATAGTTCCTAAGGACGCGCTCGATTTCGGTCAATTCCGATGAAGTCATATCAGCTAACGAGAAAAAGATGAGCTACCGCTACTGAGAGCTAGCTAATCGCTTAATTGTCATCTCTCGTGAACTTGCGCTTCCTCATCCGTTTTTCTGTGCGCGGCTTCAATTATGGATTAGGCGGGAGGTTCTTGGTCGCAGTTGGGCCGCCCAAGATAAAGAAAAGCCCAGTATAGAATACGGCCAGTACGAACAGCGGCATCCTGACATCGGTAATTCCTGGATAGCGGTCACTCCAGAAAAGACCAACGCCCGGATGTTCTACGACCACCTTTTCGAAGCCCGGCTCGATGATGTCATCCAACCATGCGATACGCGGCGAGGCCGCACTCGGCGGTTTCCGGTCAAATTGATCGAACACATTCGCCTTCGGCGGTGGTGTAGGCGCAGGCGTTGGGGCCGCGACTATCTTCCAACCATGTTGTATTCCCGCTGCCTTCTCGGCGGCAGTCATGTATTGAATCGATCTGTGTCCGCCGTCGTAGCCGAGCGAGTAATAATGAAAAAAGATGATCACCCCAAAGATCGCCAGCGCCAGCACCGTGAGAATTTTCCGTCTCTTGTTCATGTGTTCTTGGTGTGGGAACACCGATGCAATGATGCCGACAAAAGACATTGTTCTGCAAGTCCGATCTGTGGCAACTTGATATGGATGGCATGGCGTTGACAATCTCAGCAAAGCCGGTTGGAGTTGGGGTTGTCTTTCAGCCGTGGATCGCGAGGGGCGAACGATCTGGATTGTTGACGCACATCGCGACGATGGACAGCGGTTCGTTGTACACGCCGAGGAAATACTGACTGCGTTTCTGGAATTGGAAAGAGCGGTTTGTATCCACTTATTGAGCGAACAATGCTGATCCACGTCGCGACGGCGGCGGGAAGCTGCTTCGTTGTGCGTGCGGATGAAAAGCTGACTGCAGAAGGTCAGAGTTTCCTGTAAACCCATCTTGTTTTCGAGCTACCCGAGCCAGTCCATCGGGTCATTTGAAAATATAGCCGTCCGATGTTCTTACCTTCCCTAGCCTGCTCAATGTCTTTGTTTGCGTGCTCAGGATCAACGGCAATCCAGATGTTCGTCGTTTCGCCCGGTCGAAGGTAAACATCCGGCAATTCGTGCGTTCCTGTTTTCAGAGAGAAGAATGGTAACAGAAAACGCTCTGTCCTATATTCACCCGACCATTTCGGGTCTGGTCTTAACGGAGCACCTTTGTTAAAGACAAAGTATGCGGCAGCGATGCGTACCGGCCCGCTGCGCCGGTTCGTGATGTCCACAAGAATTTTGCACTGAAACTTCGCATCGGCTGGCCTTACATGCGGGCGTACGACGAACGTTATCCCTGGCGCTCCAGTGCTGGTAAATTTATCCCGCACCCAAAAGTATGCTGAAGGAATCCAGCCAAGGAGGACACCCATTACCGTGAAAAGTAGATTCTCCATAAAGAGTCAATCGGCGTGAGTTGAAGCAACGTTGGTGACATCGCCAATCATATCGAGTCGGTGATACTTACTTTGCAGTCGCGAACCAATAGCCTAGGAAAAGCCAACCGACTATCAGCACAATCCGGTAGAGTTCCCAGTATCGCCTATCGAACCTAGTGCTTCCGGTAAAGACGTACAATCCAAAAACAACCCACACTATCCAACGCATCCACATTGGCGGCATTCAATCACAAAGCGACTCTGTGAGGCAACGTCGATCGGTACTGCCTTAAACAGTGATGTCTAACGCCGCTCCGAGTTTCTTAGTCAATTCGACTAAATGTGAGTCGTCTCTGTGTACCCCAATCACTTGATTGGAAATCCCGATGAGCATTTTCGCGCCTTCTTCGATTTGGTCGCGTGGTCGCAATAATCCGATCACTTGAAGAACGGGGCGCGCGGGCCGTGGGATTGAATCTGCGGACGACATTAATCGGGCGTGTAACTCTCTTATGTCGTCATAAAATCTTTCTCTCTCGGAGTACTCATCGCCGTAGATTATCGCAACGCTGCGGAGCATTAATTGAGAGATGTCGGTCAAGGTTTGTCTGTATTCGGTGAGTGGTTTTTGTACATGCGGCCAGAGTCCACCGAATAATCCGCCGAGTCCGCCGAGAACAAACGTAAGTGCCGGTATTAAGAAATCTTTCACTGCGGCGGGATTCAATCACGCAGCGGCGTGCGCTGTCGCGATTTGCGTAGATTCGCCAGCACAGCCGCGAGCACAGCCACAAAGGCAGTTTGCCCGACAAAATTTCCCCACAGAACAGGGTTTCCATTTTGTATCCAGAACACCGGAAACCAGCGCCATCGCTCGCACCAATCCGGCACATACGAATTTCTCTCGTTATCATGGATTCGCCGATACGTACGATTGGACGGATCATACTCGAATACAGGCCCGCCCTTCTCTTGCTCGCTTATCTGAACATAAAAAATCTGGCCTAATGCTTCCCAATAATACCGGTGTGGTGCAAAGAGCATCGACGCCAGCACTGCAATTCCAGCGGCGAGCAGCGTCCGTTTCATCCGTACTTGATTTAATCACAGAGCGCCGTGAGCCGTAAAGCGTGCAGAATGCGGTTGCGGTATCAGGCGCTCGCGAGAATCATTCCGAAATGAAGATGGAGATATTTGATAGCTCCGACAGATCAGCCTTAGAGAGACGAATCAACGAATGGTTAAGCGCGGAAGGCGTTAGCGAGATTCATCATGTTACGCACGCCAATGAAGGGACAACGGTTTACATCACTGTCTGGTACTCCGCAGCGCCGTAAGCGCGCTGTACGGCGTCGATGAGAGCAGGCGACACGTTGACTAGCGGGATACCCATTTGCAACGCCTACGCAGCCACAGAAGCGGGCCGCGCCATTCCGTAAAACGGCAATTAAACGGCAATGGTGCTATTGCTACCTGGTGTAGCGATGGATTTTGAGTCCAGCGCGTCTGCCAGTTCTGCCACGCCGGCGCAGAGAATTCTGAAGCTACGACGCCCGCCGACAAGCTCAAGCGCTTCCAACGCCCACACGTAAATCGTT
>QHOM01000006.1 GCA_003218785.1 Verrucomicrobiota bacterium | reverse complement strand
GAATGTGCTCATTTACGAACGATTACGTGAAGAAATGGCTCTCGGAAAATCGCTCAAGGTCGCGGTAAAGACAGCCTACGAGAAAGCTTTTAGCTCCATCTTCGACGCCAACGTGACGACTTTGATAACGGCGGCGATCCTGTTTTGGAAGGCGAGCGGCCCGGTGAAAGGATTCGCCATCTCACTTACGCTCGGCATTTTGGCCTCGTTGTTCACGGCCCTCATCGTGGGGCGGAACTGCCTCGGCTGGTTTGTCGATACTGGACGGTTGAAGCGCATCTCGATGTTGCATTTGATTTCGGCGCAAAACATCAACTTCCTCGGCAAAGGCTTTCTTGCCTGCATGTGCTCGCTCGCCCTGCTTCTGGCCGGCGCGTTGGCATTTTACACGCGTGGGGACCGTAACTTTGGCGTCGATTTTCGCGGCGGCGACCTGATCACATTGAGCGCACCGGGCAAGATCGACATCGGACAAGTGCGCGATGCGCTCAAGCCGATCGGATTTGCCGACGCGTCAATTCAGGAATCCACCCAGGGCGGCAAGAGCTACATCACCGTCCGTACTCCACTGAAGACGAGCGATAAAGTGGAAAAGCAAATCATGCAGACAATTCCAGGCACCGGATTTAAAGTTGAAGGCTCGGAACGCGTGGGCGCGCTCGTGGGCGGTGAACTTGCGAAAAGCTCGCTCATCGCGCTCGGCCTCGGCATTCTCGGCATCTTAATTTTCGTAACCTTCCGCTTCGAACTTTCCTTTGCGGTGGGAGCGATTGTCGCGCTCCTGCACGACGTGCTCATGACGGTTGGCATGTTCTCGCTCCTCGGCCGCGAGCTGACTCTAACGATGGTTGGCGCCGTCCTAACCATCGCCGGTTATTCCATTAACGACACCATTGTCGTTTACGACCGGATCCGGGAAGGCCTGGCCAGCGGGCGACGCGGCACGATCGAGGAAATTATGAACTCGAGCATCAACCAGACGCTAAGCCGCACCATTCTTACAAGCACAGTGACGCTTATCCCGATTCTTTGCCTGTTCTTCTTTGGCGGCGCCGTGCTGCGCGACTTTTCTCTCGCCATCATCGTTGGTGTGGTCGTGGGCACCTACTCCTCGATCTTTATCGCTTCGCCTATTGTTCTCTGGTGGACACGCGCGCGTGGCGCCAGTCCCACCGCTCTTCGGCGGGAAATCACCGAAAAAGCGGCCACGGCTAACCCGCTCGCCCAACGGTAGAGACGGATTGCAAAGCCGTCCTTCTTTCCTGCGCTAGGTCGAAAGAACGATCACAAGAATTGTCCGCTAAGCGCGCTTAAAGGCCAGCATTCTGCTGTAGCCACTGCCTGAGACCGGGTAACAGCTCACCAATTAGCGGCTCACAGAGCCGTGGCTACAAATTAAACGGCCGAGGCGGCGTTTTCGGGTGAGATTTGACGAGGTCGCCTCGCCCGAGTAGGCTCCGACTCGCCGGTTAAGTCTATTTTTTAAACCTCGGAGTGATTATCAATGCCAGAAGTGATCGTTCGCAAAGGTGAACCCGTCGATCGCGCGCTAAAGCGGCTGAAAAACAAGCTTGATGCCGAAGGCATTCTCGAGGAGGTCCGCCGTTTGCGCGCCTTCGAGACGCCTTCGCAAAAACACCGCCGCAAAGCAAAAGCCAACGCCAAGCGCGTCCGCACTAAATTCCGCTTCAATCCCTCCTGACAATTTTCGATTTCGGATTGCCGATTGCGGAATTGGCCAGTCCTAACTCTGTTTCCTGGCGTTTCCTGCTGCGAAAAAGTCGCCGATTGCCTCCACCAAACCGTCGATGTCGTGCCGGCGCGCTTCAACGTCGATGTTCAAACCGTGATCCCGCGCAGTTTTTGACGTGATCGGCCCGATGCTCGCGACTTGCATTCCCTTCGGCCACGGCAATCCAAGCGCGAGAAAATTTTCCACCGTCGAAGAGCTGGTAAATGTGATCAAATCGGCCCCTTCCTTCGTCAGCTGCCGGCGCGCACCGGTGGGATCGCGCGTTTCCGGCACGGTGCGATAAGCGAAAGCTTCGTCCACAATTGCTCCCAAACCCGAGAGCTCTTTTGGAAGCACGTCCCGCGCCTTTTCCCCGCGCACCAGTAGAATCCGCAAATTCTCAATGCCACCCTGTTTCTGAAACTCCTTTACAACCGCTTCCGCTACGAACTCCTCCGGCTGAAGATCGACGTGCAGATGAAAGTCTTTCACCCGTTGCGCCGTAGCCGGGCCGATGGCTGCGATCCGCGCACCGCCGATCTCACGAGCGTCGTCGTACAGTTTGAAGAAGACGTCGAAAAATGCTTCGACGCCATTTGCGCTCGTGAAAACGATCCAATCGTAAACATGCGCATCCTGCACTAGTTCGGCGAAGCCGCGTAAATCGCCAGGCGGCTCGATTCGGATCGTCGGCAATTCGACCACGTGAGCACCGAGCGCGCGTAACTTGTTGCTTAACGCGCTCGCTTGTTTTCGTGTTCGCGTAACCACAATCCGCTTCCCCGAGAGCGGCCGGTTCTCATACCAATTCAGGGTTTCACGCAAAGCGACAACTTCTCCAAATACGGCTACCGCCGGTGCTTCAAAGCCGCTCGCGACAGCTCGTTGCGCGATGTTCTGAAGGGTTCCGGTGAGCGTTTCCTGCCGCCCGGTTGTGGCCCAGCGCACGAGCGCCACGGGCAAATCATTTCTCACACCTTGCTCAAGCATTTCGCGCGCAATCGAACCGAGACGTTTCATGCCCATCAACATCACTTGGGTGCCGCCAAGTTTTGCCAGCGCAGCGTAGTCAATCGCACTTTCGGTCTTCGCTGGATCTTCGTGCCCGGTAAAAAATGTGATGTGCGAATTTTCGGCACGATGCGTCATGGGAATTCCGGCGTAGGCCGGGCCGGCGATCGCCGAGGTGATTCCTGACACAATTTCAAATTCAATTCCCGCATCAACGATTGCTCGCGCTTCTTCTGCGCCTCGACCAAACACAAACGGATCCCCGCCCTTCAACCGGACGACATCCTTTCCTGCGCGCGCTTTCTCAATCAGCAGCGCGTTAATCTCTTGCTGGCTTAACGAGTGTTGGCCCGCCTCTTTGCCGGCGTAAATAATCTCCGCATCATCGCGCGCCCAACTAAGGATCTCCGGATTTGCCAGATGATCGTAAACGATCGCATCTGCACGTTCGATGCATTCCTTTGCCCGCAACGTGACCAGACCGAGATCTCCCGGCCCTGCTCCAACGAGATAAACCTTTCCGTTCTCGTTAGTGCTCTCGCTCTTACTCCTGCTCTCCATTGATCTGCCTTAGTAATTGTACGGCGAGACGCTCGCCCTCGGCGCACCCGCCTTCCACTTTGCTCTCACGCGGCGCCACCAAGCCTTGATCGAAAACTTGCGCACGCAATTTCATCTTGCCATTGTCGATCTTCGCCAAGACGCCCACCGGCGAATTGCAATCACCGTGCAACAAACGCAGAAATTCTCGCTCCGCGCGCAAACAAAGCAACGTCTCGCGATCATTCACGGGATCGATGATCGCCTTTGCCCTTTCGTCGCCAACACGAATTTGCAGAGCTACGATCCCCTGCCCGCCTGCGGGTAAAAATATTTCGCTCGGAAGGACCTCAAGAAAGAATTGCGAGTCTTCAAAGTTGATTTCGTTCTGGGCTAGCGACAGGCCGAGCCGCTCGAGCCCTGCACCCGCAAGTACAATCGCATCCCACTCGTTCTCCGCGAGCTTGCGCAAACGCGTCGGCACGTTGCCGCGAAGAGCGACAATCTTGAGATCCGCACATTTCCAGAGCAGCTGGTGTTTCCTACGCACACTGCCGGTCGCGATCGTCGCACCATCCGGAAGGCCAGCCAAGCCGCCCGAGTGTTTTGACACTAGAACGTCATCTATTCGAGCGCGCGGAAACACCACTGCAATCTCCGCGCCCGGGTTCTTTTCGCTTGGCAAATCCTTCGCGCTATGTACCGCAACATCGACATCTCCGGCGCGGAGCGCCCGCTCAATTTCCGCGGTGAATAATCCTTTCCGTCCCTGGCGGAAGTCTCGAACCTGCATGCGCGGCTCATCCCCTTTGGTCGCGATGATTTTTATGTCGATCTTCAGTGCCGGCCAGGCTGATTGAACTGCTTTCTCAACCAAATGCGCCTGCGCCCGAGCAAGCTCGCTGCCGCGCGTCCCAAGCACAATCTGCGAGGTTTTCACAATTGGAGCTTTCTGTAGCGGCGGTCTATGACCGCCGAACCTTATTACCCGAAGCGATATTCCAACGCAAAGATCTCGCCCACAAACGGCCAGTCCTCAGCTTTTCTTACGAGTCCAGCCCGCACCGGGTTGTCACGAACGTCGTTCCACTTTTGTGCGATGACCGATCACTCCGGAGCAAGTGGTTTAAAAATGTCTTCTACCAATAGCAGGGCAACTCCAGTCGAACGCAGAACCTTCGAAATCGTATTCTTCAAAGATTTCGTCCGAGCTGCAAGTGTGATTTTTTCATCATCAGTTGTGACGAATAGGTGCAATTGATCTGGCATAGTCACATACGCGCCGATCCATCCTCCATCGCAGGGCCTTCTTGCCCAAAGCGCAGAAAAGTTTTGTTGACTGCCGCCGTCGCAAGAAATTTTCGCCGATCTTTTGTGCAGGCGACGACGAAGTAGATGGGCTAGCATACGAACAGGAACTCGAGGCGACGCAGGCGCTGCTTTCGAGTTTCGGCGGTCATAGACCGCCGCTACAATTCCGAAGAGCGCAGACAATTACCAGAGGCAGAAGGATGTTCGGTAATTCGGGAGACCCGATTCAAACCACGCGAAATCGAATCGACAAAATCCGCGACATGTTCGGCAATGATTGCCTCGGCAGCGGCGATTTGCTGGCGCCTTAACGCAAGCGATTGTTCGGCGACCGATTGCAACGAATCAATGTCGTAAAGGTAAACGCCTTCCAATTTGTTTACGCTGGGATCGACATCGCGTGGCACGGCAATATCAATAATAAAAAGCGGGCGGTCGATGCGATCCCGGAGCGTGGGTGCCAGATTCTCGGGCGTTAGCAATGGCGCTTCAGACGATGTGGATGTAATCAAGATGTCAATCTCACAACACTGCTCCGGCCATTCATCGAACGGAATTGCACGGCCGCCGACCAGTCGTGCCAGTTCGTGAGCACGATCGGTCGATCGATTGCTCACCCTAAGGTCGCACGCCCCGCGAGAAACAAGCGCCCGGGCAGTACGCTCGCTTGTTTCACCAGCACCGAGCACAAGGACTTTGCAAACGCTGAGCTTGCCAAAAATTTTCTGGGCAAGGTCAACCGCCACGGAGCCCACCGATACCGAGCCGCGCGTAATTTCAGTGTGCGTGCGAACCTGCTTCGCAACCCGAAAGGCACGCTGGAACAGGCGGTGAAGATACGGCCCGGCCGCACCTGAAGTTCGCGCCGATTCGTACGCTTTTTTCGCTTGGCCGAGAATTTCAGTCTCGCCAACCACCATCGAATCGAGACCTGAAGCAACCCGAAAAAGATGCTGTACGCACCGGGCGTCCTCGTAACGGTAAAATGGCAGCGCGTATTCGTGCGGTTGATCGACGATGTTGCGTGCAAGGCAACGCGCGATCTCGTCTGTCGAAACGCGTTTTTCCGACGCGCCGTAAACTTCGACCCGATTACAAGTCGTGAGCACGAGCGCTTCCGCGCAACCAGCTCCCCGCAGAATGCGATCGGTCTCAGCGTGGCCGGCGAAGCGCTCGCGCGTCTCCACGTTTGCGGTGTGATGGCTCAAGCCGACACAGAAAAGATTCATGGCAACGGATGGGTTTGGGCCGAGAAAGTAATTCCCCAGAGGAGCGTTAATGCCGCGCTAAATCCAATAACGCAAAGCGCGGCTACGCGTCTCGGCGCAAGGCGGCGAAGATGGCGGCCTTGCAAAATCGCAGCGTAAAGCAGCCAAACCCCAATAGCGGCCACCACTTGCACGTGCGGCAATGGTCGCCCGGTAAAAAACCCGCTCACAATCCCAAGCGTGTAAAGGGCAAAGCCCAACCAAAGCAGCCGCGTGATAGCCGCAAAAAGATCGGTGAGCGGCGGGAGATGATAAAAAATGGAATGCAGTTGATGCGTCTTGAGCTGGCGCTCCTGCACGAGATACATGACGCCGGCGATGCAGGCGAGCGCGAACGCACCGTAGGCCACGATCGAGATGGAAGCGTGAAACTCCAGCCATGGATTTGCCGACACCTTCACCGGATGCCGGACGTCGATTGGCGCAATTAGAGCGAATCCTTGAATCAAAACGACCAGTGGCGCGGTGAACGCGCCCATGAGCGAGAGGCGATAGGCCGGGCCGACCAGCATGTAGATTAGCG
>QHOM01000005.1 GCA_003218785.1 Verrucomicrobiota bacterium | reverse complement strand
TCCCCTCCCATGCTGGAGACCCAAACGCGCAATAAGATTGCAATGGGACTGGCCGGCGGAGGGATAGCCTTGGGTATAGCGCTCGCGTTGTTGAAGGGATTGGTCTTGAACCGGACGGTTGGGCGGCCACTTGAGCTGGAAACGCAATTGCATATTCCGCTCATGCTTTCGATACCGTATGCCAATGGTCGGAACGGCCATTTGGCTTTGCCTCCGAATGGCTCACCGGCGAATCCGGATGCACATCGCCGCCTGCGAGGCCTCGATCACCGGCTCGTGCTGCCTCCGAATGGTTCACCGACAGATCCGGGAGGACTCGCAGCGAGACCGCACCATCCTAAACTGGCGCCGTGGGATGCCGGCCATTTCATCCGGCCGTATTGTGACGCAATTCGGGATCGCCTCAGCCTTTATTTTGAACTCAATCATTTGACGCATAAACCGAAGCTCGTGGGTGTTGCCGGCTTTTCGGAAGCAGCGGGAACTTCTACACTCGCCGCCGGGCTCGCTGCCTCACTTTCGGAAACCAATGACGGTAAGGTCCTTCTTGTCGATGTAAACCTGGGGCCTGAGAACGTTCACCCGTTCTTCAAAGGCAAGCCTGCGTATTCTCTTAACGCAGCTCTCGAGCAACACAGTGCGATCGACTCGGCTGCGGATAATCTCTATCTGGCTACCGTGGGCTCCCCCAATACTGGTCCGGCGCAGCTCGGCTTGAAAAAATTCTTCGACATGATGCCGAATCTAAAAGCGAGCGACTTCGACTACATCATTTTTGACATGCCGCCGCTAAGCCAGACGAGTCCCACGTGGGGCATGGCTGCTTTCATGGACAAGCTTTTACTCGTGGTCGAGGCGGAGAAGGACAACCGCGACCTCATAAGGCGAGGCTACGGGAAGTTGGTCGCGGGGCGAGACAACGTTGCGGTGATGGTTAACAAGGCGCGTTCCTACGTTCCGAAGTGGCTCGAGCTCGAATAATAAATTTCAACAGTCTTTCTCTCCGGATACCGCTTTAATAGGTCGATGGCAACCGCTTAAGCAACCCGGATTACCCGCAGGTCGAGAAAGTAGAGTTAGGTCTGGGTGCAAGCGGTTGTCGCGTCTTCTGGGGCGAACCCGTTATAGTTGCTGATGCCTGTTTGTGGGGTTTTAGGATTTGTTGCTATAATCAGGGCAGTATACTTCTAAACCAGACCGGTTTCTCTGCGTTTGAGAGTACGGCGTCTATGAGGGGCGAAGTTTCTAGGCATCGACTGATCGCTTCGGACGTCAAATTGGGCCGGGACGTTCGCATTAGCGGGTTCGTTAACCTCTACGGATGTGAGATCGGCGACGAGACCAAAATCGGAACATTCGTTGAAATTCAAAAAGGGGCTAAAATCGGCGCCCGTTGCAAGATTTCCAGCCATACCTTCATCTGTGAAGGCGTCACTTTGGAAGATGGCGTTTTCATTGGGCACAGCGTGACCTTTATTAATGACCGCTACCCTCGGGCGACCAATCGGAACGGGCAGCTCCAGACCGAGGCGGACTGGAAATGTCAGCACACCGTGATTAAATGCGGAGCCTCGATCGGTTCCGGCACCACTTTGTTAGGCGGAATCACCGTGGGAGAGGACGCCATTGTCGGGGCCGGCAGCGTGGTAACTAAAGACGTCGCCCCAAATGCGACCGTGGCCGGGAACCCGGCCCGGGTTCTCAACGCATCCGGAAAAAGAAATGCAAATAAAAGTTCCATTCCTCGATCTTGATTCTCATCACCAGCCACGGCGGGAGGAGTTTAGTTGCGCGATTTCGGAGGTGATCGATAGCGGCGCTTTGCCGGAGGGCCTTTGGTGTCAAAGTTCGAGCGGGAATTCGCTTCATTTTGCGGCTGCCAGCACGCCGCTGGCGTCGCTCCCTCATGCCTCCAGCTAATCATTCAGAAGCAGATTTGTAGGTGTCTGTATCAGACGCCTTCTTTGTTAGCTCTCCGCATTTCACATGTCGATGTTACGCAATCGAGTCTATTACCGACTTAAGCCGTTCATTCCACGGGCTGTTCGAACAGCCTTCCGACGGCGGCTCGCCTCCCGTTTACGAGGCAGCATTGCGGATATCTGGCCGATCATGCCTGGCTCGGAACAGCCACCGGAGAACTGGCCAGGCTGGCCGCACGGCAAAAAGTTCGCCGTCGTGTTGACCCACGACGTCGAAAGCGCGGCAGGGGTGGAAAAGTGTCGGCAGCTGATGCAACTGGAAATGACCTTCGGATTTCGTTCTTCGTTCAACTTTATCCCGGAAGGAAACTATAACGTTCCCTCCGAGTTACGAGAGGAATTAGCCAGTCATGGGTTCGAAGTAGGCATACACGATCTTCGGCACGATGGTCGGCTGTTTGCATCACGACGGGAGTTTAGCCGCAAGGCGATGAGAATTAACGGTTACCTCCGCGACTGGAATGCGACCGGATTCAGATCCGGTTTTATGCTCCACAAGCTCGATTGGCTCCACGAGCTAGACATTCAGTACGATACCTCTACGTTTGATACCGATCCTTTCGAGCCGCAGCCGGAAGGCCGCCACACGATTTTTCCCTTCTGGGTTCCGCATCGAATCACGAATCACGAATCACGAGTCACGAATCAGTCGGCCGATTCTCGGCCCGGCTACGTCGAGTTGCCTTACACACTACCGCAGGATTCCACACTCTTCCTGCTGCTCCGCGAACAGACGATCGATATTTGGCTCCGAAAACTGGATTGGATCGCCAAACACGGTGGAATGGCTCTTGTGAACATTCATCCGGATTACCTGTACTTTAATAGAGCGGTCGAAACTGACGAACAATATCCGTGCAGCCGTTACAAAGCATTTCTGGAATATCTCCACAAGCAATATGAAGGCGCTTTCTGGAACGAGACCCCGAGAGAAGTGGCGCAGTTTTACGCTCGGGCGATGAGAGTTTCAACGGCAACGGCAGGCGAAGCCTAGAACTCCGTAGTAACCTGCACCATGAATGTGACGGTTTTTGGAATGGGCTACGTAGGCTGTGTAACAGCCGCATGTTTCGCCGAAATGGGCCATTCGGTGACCGGGGTAGATTTGCAGGAAATGAAGGTTTCTCTCATTAACTCCGGGAGGAGTCCCGTGATTGAGCCGGGCTTAGAAGCGTTGATTTGTCGGGGAGTCCAGGCGGGGCGGCTGCATGCCGTTCCGGAAGTGGGGAAGCTCGGGGATATTTCCTTCGTCTGCGTTGGGACACCTAGCAACGAAAATGGGAGCTTAGGCTTGGGGCAAGTGCAGAGAATCGTCCTGCGAATTGGCGAGCTACTCCGAAATGCTGACAAATTTCAGGTTGTCATTATCCGGAGCACAGTCTTGCCTGGAACGGTGGAAAATGTGGTTTTGCCTTTGCTCGAGCAAACATCCGGAAAACAGGCTGACAAGGATTTTGGCATCTGCATGAACCCGGAATTCATGCGCGAAACCACCGCAATTGAGGATTTCTATCACCCTCCATTTACGGTAATTGGAGCCCGTGACGATCGTTCTTTCGACCGAGTTGCGGCAATGTACGCCGACGTGAGATCCCCCATGGAGCGAACGCCGATACAGGTGGCTGAGATGGTCAAGTATGCCTGTAACGCGTTTCACGCCGTGAAAGTGTGTTTCGCGAACGAAATCGGCAATTTAAGTAAGCGCCTGGGCATTGATAGCCACAAAGTGATGGAGGTCCTTTGCAAGGACACGAAGCTGAATCTCTCTTCATATTACCTCAAACCAGGATTCGCATTCGGCGGCTCCTGCCTGCCAAAGGATCTTCGCGCTATTCTTTATAAAGCGAAACAATTGGACGTGGAATTGCCAATGCTTAATTCTGTTCTGGAGACCAATCGTAAGCAAATTGAACTGGCTTTCAATCTAATCCGCCGAGCAGGAAAGAATCGGATCGGAATATTGGGGCTGAGTTTCAAAGCCGGCTCGGACGACATGCGCGAGAGTCCCATCGTGATGTTGATCGAAACCCTGATAGGCAAGGGCCATAAAGTCGCCATTTATGATGAGGAAGTCGCTCTCGCGAAGCTGGTGGGCGCAAATAAACGTTATATTGAAGAGACGATCCCCCACATTTCGTCCTTGATGGTTTCTTCCCCAAGAGAAGTTATCGAGGTCAGTGACGTTGTGGTTGTCGGCAAAAAGAACCCTCAAATTCACGAAGCAATCATCAAATACAAGGATTCGAAGCTGCTAATTGATCTCGTCCGGCTGCAACCGGAAGTGCCAGACAACTCGCCTAATTACGACGGCATCTGCTGGTAGCATCCTGATAAAATAGCCTTTCTTAATGTGAAAGAACCCGCAATCAGGATTCTAATGATGGTTGAGAATTATTTTCCACAGGATACTCGTGTCAAGAATGAGGCTGACTTGCTCACAGATGGCGGTTACGACGTCTCAGTGATCGCGCTCCGTGGAAAAGGTCAGATAGCAAGCGAACTGGTAAACCGTGTTCAGGTTTACCGTGTGCCACATCTGGAACTGTTTAAGAAAACCTCGCCTGCAAATCTCAGTCGCGCGGGCCTGCTTTTCCTTAAACTGAGATCCTCCTTTGGCTATCTTGTCGAATACTGTTATTTTACAGCCGCCTGTTTGGTCCTTAGCAGCTATCTTTTCGTGAGGCGGGGCTTCGACGTGATTCACGCTCACAACCCTCCTGACACGCTCTTTCTGGTGGCACTGCCGTTCAAGTTACTTGGGAAAAAGTTTGTATTCGATCACCACGATCTGTGTCCGGAACTTTACCGGTCCCGTTATAGAACTGGAGAAGGTTTTTATACGCGATTACTAAGAGTATTTGAATGGTGCAGTCTTAAACTGGCGGACATTACCATCGCTACAAATGAATCGTATAAACAAGCGGAGATGAAGCGGGCGAATAAGAATGCAGAGACCGTCTTTATTGTAAGAAACGGTCCAGACAAGTCGCGGATGTCTCCAGTCCCGGCCAATCCCCGCCTGAAAGAGATAAACAAGTGCATCCTGTGCTACGTGGGCAGTCTCAATCCCCAGGATGGCGTCGATTACTTGCTTCGATCATTAGGGCACCTGTTATACAACTTAAAACGGTCGGACTTCTACTGTGTCATTATGGGATCGGGCGACTCATTGGAGGATTTACGCGTGCTGGCTCGGGAACTAAAGCTCGACGGCTGTGTCGAACTGACAGGCTTCGTATCGGATGAAGAATTGCAAGCGAACCTTGCCGGCGCGGACATTTGCGTAGATCCAGATCCGTCGAGTCCACTGAACGATGTATCGACCTGGATCAAAATCATGGAATACATGGGCCATGCAAAACCCATCGTTACCTTTGATTTAAAGGAAACCCGGGTCTCTGCCGGGGACGCAGCCATCTATGTTGAACCGAACGATGAAGCCGAATTCGCAAAAGCGATCGCCCAACTCATGGATGCGCGGGAGCTTCGGCTAAGAATGGGATACTGGGGGCGCCGCAGAGTGGAGAACGACTTGCAATGGAGCAAGGTGGGAAGAAATCTTCTGGTCGCCTACAATGCGCTTTGTCCGGGAAATGAAGGACTGAATTCTTTAGGGGCCAATGATTGTCCGGAGTCGTACCATTAAGCATGCCTTCCTGAACGGGGCGAGACTCCCGGAAGACGTATGAATCTTCGGCGTAGACATCACTTTCTCGGTAAATCGATGATATGTCTGAATCGCGCGACACTAATCATTTCCGCTAGCGTTGTCTTTGCCGGGGCGGTCGAAGCGGGCACAAATTTTTACGTGGATTCAGACTGGACTGGAAAAAAGAGCGGAACACAAGCCCATCCATTTGCGATACTGAACAGACCGGCATGGCGGAGAATTAACACTACTTTGGCGAATGGTGATGTAACGATTTATTTCTCGGCGCTAAAAGCCGATGGCGTGACACAGCAATCCAAACCTTGGTTTATCCAATGCAGACGAACGGATTACGGCACGCATCGACTTACGCTGGACGGATACAGCTTTTATAACTCAAACGAAACGTCTCCGAACTGGCTTCCGAATCCTGCCGATATTTCGCACGCTTATCTCAATGGTCACGTGTTTAAGATCACCGGGGACGGCTCAATGGCTCTGGGCTGGACGCGAGTGGACGGAAACGATTTTGTGACGCACAATGGCCTAGTTTATTGCTGCATCGAATCGCACCTAGCTTCATCGGACAACGAGCCGGGTGTCGGCCCGAACTGGCAGCTGTACTGGGACCAGCACGGAACCAGCGGAGCGGAATGGTCAGCTGGTAATGCTTACAAGTGTTACGTGAAGCAGAACAATATCACATTGCGCGGCTTTGAGATCACCGGCGCAGGAGCGCGAAGCACAGTTGCTGGGGACAACTTGGTGTGGGAATATAACTACATTCACGACGTGACTGTGATCG
>QHOM01000004.1 GCA_003218785.1 Verrucomicrobiota bacterium | reverse complement strand
GTGATGCTGTAATCGGCACTGTCGACCGCGCCCCGCGTTTTTAGCAATCGTTCGATAGGCGGAATCGCAAGATCGTTTTCGCCGACACGAGCGTAGATCAGCGCGAGGTAGCAATTCATGATCGGGCCATCCAAGGCATCTTTCGACTCAGGCTTTAATTCCACTGCGCGTTTCCCTTCGCGAATAGCTTCGTCCTTTCGACCTGCAAACGCGTAGAACCAACCGAGGTTGGCGTGACGATCAGCGCTCAAGGGCGCCTCCTCGACCGCTTTTTCAAAATTCGGCTCCGCCAATTCAAAGAATTTCTGAGCCTGCGCCTGTTTGCCTTCGGCCAGCTCGATCAAGCCTTGGAGAAAACTCTTCGGTGTTGCGCTCCCAGCCGTGTAGGAGACCTCGTTCAGGCCGCAGTTTTGCAAAGCCGTGCGCGCCGCGACAAAATCGCGGTCGATCATGGCCACGTCCCACCGGCACGACGTTATCACGCCGTCTGGATCAGTTCCTGCCGGCACCTGGCTGAGTAATGATTTGAGCAGGCGCGTGTCGCCTTTCCACCAGAAATCGACATAACCGCTTTGAATTTTGGCGACGAGCGACGCCGGAGCAATTGCGCGCATTCGTTCGCCCCATTTGGCAGCTTCGGGCCAGCGACGCATCGCCGTGAGCGTAAAGAAAAGTTCGCGGACGGTATTCGGATTTTGCGGATCGATCTTCGCAACCTTTTCGTACGCTTCGAGCGATTGTTCCCATTTGCCCTGCCGGCGTTTAATCGCCGCGATCAAGCGGCCAATGTCTCCGTTGCTCGGCGATAAACGAGAAGCGATCTCGAATTGCTTGAGAGCACTATCATAGTCCTGATCCATCCAGTATACGCATTGGCCAAGCGCAAAGTGTGCTTCCGCCAGATTCGGTTGGAGGCGCAGAGCAATTTCCGCTTCGGCATAGGCTTTCGTTCTCCAAACCTCGGTCGGTTCATCAAAATGGAAAATCTCAGCGCAGGTGGATGCAAGATGCGCGTGGGCAAGGGCAAACTTGGGATCGAGCTCAATCGCTTGCATGTAAAGTTGCTCGGCGGCTTTGTAATCCTCGAGCAGCGTGTCCGGATTCCGCTCAATCTGGTTCGCCCGCAAATAAAACACGTATGCTTCCGTATTCCCAGTCGGTATCTCTTCGACGAGTGCCTTTTCCTGGGGCGAGAGTTTGGCCTGGAGTTGATCCGCAATCGCCTTTGCAATTTCGCTTTGGATCGCGAACACATCAGCGAGATCACGATCATAATGTTCTGCCCACTGTTGCGCATCTGACCGGGCATCGATGAGCTGAGCGGTTACTCTGACGCGATTGCCGGATCGCTGAACGCTTCCTTCCAGCAGATGGGCCACCCCAAGTTGTTGACCAATCTCAAGGACGTTACGCTCCGCCCCGCTCTTGTACTGCATGACGCTGGTGCGACTGATCACTCTTAAATCTGCAATCTTGGCGAGATCGGTCAGAATTTCGTTCTGCACTCCGTCCGCAAAATAAGCGTTCCGCTTTTCATCGCTCCGGTTTTCGAATGGGAGCACAGCGATACTTTTCTCCGGAATCGCCGACGCGGGAAAAGGAGAGGACTTCGAAAGAGAAGCGTTTTCCGATTTAATCGCTAGCCGGTGAAAAAAAAGCGGAACACCAACGGCAACCGCGCCAATGATCGCAACGGCCACAGCAATAAAGGCCCAACGGCCTATCGCCGCTCCCCCATCCGGTCCGGAGGTTGACCTCGGTGGCAGCATTTTCCAGCGTCTGCCTCGTCTGAATTTTTCCGGTAATTGTGGATTGCCCAGTTCTCCACTGTAGAGATTGACCACATTGACGCGCTCGCCGTGTTTAACCGCGCACTCGCCCAAGTCATGCAGCTGCGGCTGCCATTGCCGGTAGTGCTTCAGATCGTCGGCGACATGTCGGGAGAGAAGAATGTGTCCTGCATCTCCGCAATCCATCACTCGCTGCGCGATGTTAATCCCGGCGCCAGCAACATTTGCTCGATCGTTGACATCTCGAACCTCGTTGACCGGTCCACTGTGAATACCCATCCGCAGTCTCAGCTCCGGATGTTCTTTTAGCTTTTTGGCGATCTCGATCGCGCAGCGAACTGGCGTTTCCGGGCTGTTAAAGAAAACAAGCGCCATTCCATCTCCAGCGGGAATCCGGATCAGCCTGCCAGCCGCTTCCGCGTTGCGCACCTGCTCGGTGTCCCGGACGATTTGAGTCAGTTGTTGTTGAAGATCACGCTGCTCGTCGAGCAGCAGTTTCGAGTAACCCACCACGTCCATGAACAGGACATGCCTCACAAGCGGTCCAGCGAGATATAGCATGAAAAAGCCTGGCAACGCGAGCGCCTTCGCCATCGGTTCCGACATACAGCCATACTGCGGGCATGATTGTCCAATATGAGGATTCGGCAAGATAATCGCACCCTGGGGTCCGACTTCATTGCCGATCTTATGCTAGAATGATGGATGCCGTTCAAGCTTGAATCGAATTACAAGCCACGGGGCGACCAGGGCCAGGCGATCGCCAAGCTGCTCAAGTCGGTCGAAGCGGGGAACCGTCACCAGACATTGCTCGGCGTGACCGGTTCTGGAAAAACGTTCACGATCGCCAATGTGATCCGGGAGCTTAATCGGCCCACGCTCGTTATTTCGCACAACAAAACGCTCGCCGCGCAACTTTACTCCGAATTCAAGCAATTTTTCCCGCGCAACGCCGTCGAGTATTTCGTCAGCTACTTCGATTATTACCAGCCGGAAGCTTATATTCCTCGCTCCGACACCTACATCGAGAAGGACTCGTCGATTAACGAAGAGATCGAGCGCTTGCGGCTCGCCGCGACCAGCGCGCTGCTTTCACGCCGTGACACGATCGTGGTAGCCAGTGTCTCCTGCATCTACGGCATCACCTCGCCGGAAGATTACTTGAACATGCTGCTCACCGTAAAACGGGGCCAGCGTCTCTCGCGCGAAGCCGTGCTCGGCCGTTTGGTCGACATGTTATACGAGCGCAACGACATCAATTTTGCGCGCGGCAGGTTCCGTGTTCGCGGCGATGTCGTCGAAATTTATCCGGCGACCGCGGATGAGGAAGCGATTCGCATCGAGTTCTTCGGCGACGAAGTCGATGCGATCACGCGCTTCGATCCTTTAACCGGTCACGCGCGTGAATCGCTTAGTGTGATCACGTTCTATCCTGCGAAACAATTCGTGACACCGGCGGACAAATTGAATCGGGCGCTGCGCACCATTCGCGCGGAGCTGGAAGATCGAATCAAAGTGCTCGAATCGCAGAACAAACTTCTCGAAGCCCAGCGGCTGAAAATGCGCACGGAGTACGATCTCGAAATGTTGCAGGAAATGGGATTCTGCAACGGGATTGAGAATTATTCGCGCCATTTATCGGGACGGCCACCCGGATCGAAGCCCTACACAATCATCGATTTCTTCCCGAAAGATTTTCTCGTCGTGATCGATGAATCGCACGCCACGATTCCGCAGATCGGTGGCATGTACGAAGGCGATCGCTCGCGCAAAACCGTGCTGGTCGATTACGGATTTCGTTTGCCTAGCGCGCTCGATAATCGGCCGCTCAATTTCGACGAATTCATGAAGATGACGAATCAGCTCATTTACGTGAGCGCCACACCGGCGGAATTCGAAATTGAAAACAGCGCGGTCGGAAATGAGGGGTACGTTCCGCACAAGCGACAGCGGATCGGGCAAGACGAGCCCATTCCATTCGTGCTGCCGGGGGAATCGGATCGGGGAGCCCACGCGCCCTCGCGTACTCCATCCGGCGCCTCCCCGGATGGTCCTTCTGCGCATAAATCGAGAAAAGAGAGTTTGACGCGAGGCGCGTCAAACAGCACGCGATGGCGCGTGCGCTCCTCAGAAAAAGTAGTCTCGCGTACCGACGAGCCACCGGAAAAATTTGACGTTCGCACGGCGGGGGCGCCGCTCGTGATCGAACAGATCATTCGTCCTACCGGACTGCTCGATCCAAAAATCACAGTCAAGCCGTTGAAACACCAGATCGACGATACAATCGAGCTCTGCCGTCAGCGTGTCGAAAGGAACGAGCGGGTTCTGGTAACAACGCTGACGAAACGAACTGCTGAAGACCTCGCCGATTATCTGCGGGATGTCGGATTGAAAGTCCGCTACCTCCACAGCGACATCGACACGATTGAGCGCGTCGAAATTTTGCGTGGACTGCGCGCGGCTGATTTCGACATCCTAGTCGGGATCAATTTGCTCCGCGAAGGTCTCGATCTTCCAGAAGTCTCGCTCGTCTGCATTCTCGATGCGGACAAGGAGGGATTTTTGCGCAGCCAAACTTCCCTAATCCAGACGGCGGGACGCGCGGCGCGGCATGTGAACGGCGAAGTCGTGCTCTTCGCCGATCAGGTCACCCAAAGCATGGAAGCGCTGACGTCGATATCCGAATATCGGCGCGCCAGGCAAATGGAATACAACGAAAAGCACGGCATCACGCCGCAAACCGTTCGGCGCGCCGTGCAGGAAAGTTTGCACACGATTTTGCGCGGACGCGAAATCGCCGCTTCCGTCATTCAAGAAGCCGGCGGGGATTTTAACATAACCGAGCTGCTGCGCGAACTAGAAGATGAAATGCAGCGAGCGTCGGCCAATCTCGAATTCGAGCGCGCGGCGCTTTTACGGGATCAAATCATGGAAGTAAAAAGTGGCGCTGGCATCACTAGGATCGAACCGAAACGAGGGCCGGTGAAATACACGCGCAACGCGGGCCGCCGGCGCTCGCGCGTCTGAATTTCTGGGGCGCGTAGGGAGTCGTCAGCAAGCCGCCATCGACAACAGGCTGGCAGCCTGTGCTCCCCAGATCCGCGCCCGAACGACGCAATCTTGTAATCCTCGCCCCGCGTGCGAAGAAATCTCCAATGCCGAAAACAAAAACAAAAACGGCAACTGGCAATATCTATGCGGTGATGGGCTCGGACGAAAGCGAAGTCAAACGCGTGGCCGCCGACCTCGCGACCAGCCTGACACCGCCAGAGGCGGGCGATTTCGGATTGGAGATCGTTGATGGCGTGGCCGAAAACGCCGATCAGGCGGCGGCGCGCATAAGATCCACAATCGAGGCGCTGCAAACGTTGCCTTTCTTCGGCAGCACAAAGGTCGTGTGGTTGAAGAGCGCGAATTTTCTCGGCGACACCCAGCTCAGCTGCGCCACAAGCGTTCAGTTCGCGCTCGAGGAATTATTAGACCTGATCGAAAACGGCCTCGGCTCTGACGTGACCTTTCTGATCAGCGCCACCGAAGTGGACAAGCGTCGCTCGTTTTATCGGTTGCTGGTCAAACGGGCGGAGCTGCAAATTTTCGATCGGCTTGATTCCAGCCGGAGCGGCTGGGAGGAGGAAGCCAGCGAGATCGTTCGAAGCCGCGCGAAAAAACGAAAACTGCAATTCGATGACGAAGCGCTTGATCTTTTTGTTTTGCTAACTGGCGGTGATACGCGCCAGATCGAGAACGAACTGGAGAAAATCGATATCTTTCTCGCGGGCGGCCGTAGCACGGGCTTCCAGCCTGTGGGGACAACCCCGAAAGCTTTCGGGGCTGCTGACTCCGAACCGGCAGGCAAGATGCCCACCAGCCCCACAGCCTCGCCGCGGGACAAGTCCGTCCGACTGGCGGACAAGATGGCCGTGCCACAGAAGGCACCTGTGCCACGAGTTACCGTCGATCTTGTCCGGGACCTGGTGCCGCTTTCGCGCGCGGGCGTCATATTCGAGTTAAGCAATGCGCTGGCGACGCGCGACCTGGAACTCGCGCTGAGGCTTGTGCGACGATTATTGGATCAAGGCGAAAGCGCCATCGGTATTTTGCTGGTTGCGATCGTACCAACAGTCCGCAATTTGCTACTCGCCAACGACTTGATGGAACGTCATCGCCTCCCCCGCCCGCATTCGCCGTTCCAATTTACCTCAGCAATCAACCGCCTGCCAGCTGAGGCAACAGACCATTTACCGCGAAAGAAAGACGGCTCGATCAATGCCTACGCGTTGGGGATCGCAGCGCAGCATGCGCATCAGTTCGAGACCAAACAATTGATTGAAGCCATGCAGGCGTGTCTCGAGGCAAATCTTCAGCTCGTCACCACGCAGCTCGACCATGAGCTGATTTTAACCGAGGTTGTAGTAAAGTTGCTGGGGCCGGCCCCAGGTAGGGGCGATTGACCTCAATTGCCTGCAGGCGACAGATGCGACGCACAAATTCAAGGCGGTTCGGGTGAACCGCTTCTACCCGACCCCCAGGACTACGGTGCGGAACCTTCCACTTGTTTGCGCGCAATCGGCCCGATGTATGGGATATCCCAGCGGACGCCCGTGAACGCTTTTACGATAGTAATGATCATGATCACCAGAAACGCCAGATGCACGAGCGCCGCGATGACTGCCCAGAAAAATACGAGGATACCACCGATACCCGGGATTGCGCCAAACACGGCATGCACCACTGCCGAGACAATGTTAAACAAAAACCACGCGCAGCCGAAGATGATCGATTGCATTGCGTAAAAACGCACAAAGCTATCGCGCTTTTCGAGAATATAAAAAATGATGCCGCCGACTAGTGGAATACAGGCGATGGCGGCAGCCACGTTCGACGGTAAACCGGTCGATGTGGATGCTCCGATGGGCTCGGGTTCCGGACTTGGTGGCGGTGGTTGGCTCGGATCAGTTGGGTCGGGCATGGACTACGTACACAAAATGACCAACGTATTGTCAAGCAATCTTCCGCCATGAATTTTTGATTTTGCTTCCCCTTCCCGATCGAAACCAATATCGTTGCCTTTTTAACTAACAATTGAATGACTAAAAACTGCTCTCGCGCCTTCACGCTGATCGAATTGCTCGTCGTAACGGCAATCATCATCATTCTCGGCGCGCTTGCGGTCTCTGTTTCCTCCGGCGTTATCGAGCGCGCGAAAGCGACAAAAGACATGAGCAACCTGCGCCAGATCGGACTCGCGATGCAAACATACCTTAACGACAAGGATGACATTCTTCCGGTAATAAATGCTGCGCCTGGCACTGGCACGAACGCAAACCCGGTCATTTACCCGAAATACATCGCGACCAGAAGAGTTTTCCAGTCGCCTTTTGACACGCGAGCCGCTTCTGAAACGGACACTGCGCCGGTCAGTTACGGTATTAACCAAAACATGTACGACTTGATAAATGGCAACACGGCACAGGTGGTCTCTCCGGCGTCGACGATACTGATGGCGCCCAGGTACTCAGGAAATCCTGCACTAGCTAGTTCATGGACGGGCATTGCCACAAATGTACCCAATCTAGCTGTCGGAGGAGGCGCGGGGATGACAATCGGTCCGCAACGCAATGGCACGCAAATTAATGCGCTATTCTGCGACTTACATGCCGAAACCATGACATTCGGTCCCAGCGCCAGCCCGGCGCTAGGCTCCTTCAAAGACACCATGTCAGATCCGCTCGGTCAGAAACACTGGAATCCAACGAAGTAACAAACGCGTTCGCATGATCTCTGTGCGTACCGGTACCGGGCGCATCCTAATCGGTAAGCAGTTGTTGCCGCAGACCGGGAAAAGGTGTCGGGCACTCGGGCTCTTCGGCCAATGCGTCATTGTTTCGGATACAAATATCGCTCCGGAATATGCTGACGTCTTAAAACAAAGCCTAACGTCAGCCGAATTTAGGTCAATGGTGATCACAATCCCAGCGGGCGAAAAATCTAAGACGCTTGAGCAAGCTGGCGCGATCTGCGACCGAATGATCACTGCGGGGCTCGACCGACAGTCGTTTGTTATTGGCTTGGGCGGGGGGATGATTGGCGACATTTCCGGATTTGTCGCGGCGATTTATCATCGTGGCATTCCGCACGTCCAGATTCCCACCACGCTGCTTGCGAGGGTGGACAGTTCAATCGGGGGAAAAACCGGAGTGAACACGCGCGATGGAAAAAACTTGCTCGGCGCAATTCATCATCCCGCTCTCGTGGTTGATGACGTTGATGTTTTGAGAACGCTGCCCCCGCGCGAGTTCAATCAAGGCTTCGCCGAGATCATTAAGCACGCTGTTATCGCTGACGCCAAAATGTTCGAAACAGTGGCGCAACACCCCAAGTTGCGCGCCGATGAGAGCGCAAGTTCCAAACTTGCGCCACTCATCAAGCGCAATATCAAGATTAAATCGGCAATCGTCGCGCGCGATGAGCGCGATCGTACTGGCGAACGCGCGATTCTCAATTTCGGGCACACCGTCGGTCACGCAATTGAGCGCGCCGGAAATTACCGGAAATTTCGTCATGGCGAAGCCGTGAGCCTCGGAATTGTCGCGGCCTGCGCCATCTCAATTAAAAAGGCTGGACTACCGCCCAATCAACGGGATGCAATTGTCGATCTTTTACGGAGGTTCGATTTACCGACCCAATTGCCGCCGAATTTTCCGCGCGAAAAGATTTTCGCTGCCCTTCCGTACGACAAAAAATTCGAGAGCGGACACATTCGGTTTATTGTTACGCCACGCATCGGCACCGCGCACATCACGAACGACATCACGTTCAACGACATCCGCGAAGCGGTTGAGGTGTTGTAGCCGCGGGTCGCTGACCGCGGGCGGGGTCAACGACCCAAGGTACAACAGGCGATTGAGGTCAATCGCCGCTACTTCGCGCCTTCGAATAATAATCAACTAATCCATCTACGACGCTGTCCGCATATTCACGAAAAATGCTTTTCCGTTCGACGCCGTTGACGTTGCGCACCCCGTCGTAATCTCCGGCCTGGATACGAGCGAAAACATCGTGGCTGTTCATGACGTACGGTT
>QHOM01000029.1 GCA_003218785.1 Verrucomicrobiota bacterium | reverse complement strand
AAATCCCCTGGATTGTGGATTCGACGGTGTATGATTTTCGCCTTTACGCTGCTAGTCAGCCGGACACGCCCATTGACTCGGTACAGGTTAGACGCGATCTCGATTCCGCGGGAGCCGTCCTGCGCGGGATCGCGGATGAAGTAACGCGGGGAACCATCGACATAATGGAACTTTCCCAATTCATCGCGACAGTCATGCCCCGCTGTCTGCACAGCGGGAAATTTCACGAGATTTTTCCGATCTGGGAGCGGCACGGTTTTCACGTGACACCGGTGCACTTCTACCAACCCATCCCTGACACTCAAAGCTTGCCGCAAAACCTTTGGGATCGGCCGAGTGAACTGGTCGGCATCAACATGAATGAATCGGTGCAGCTTGATCTGCTCCGGAATAGCTTTCCGAAGTTCCGGGACGAATATGAACAGTTCCGAACCAGCTCGACGGGCGAACCCGGCCGTTTTCATTTAAGCAATGATCTCTTTGACGGCACGGACGCGCTGGTTGCTTATTGTATGATTCGCCATTTTCAGCAGCGGTTGATCATCGAAGTCGGCAGCGGCTTTTCTTCCTTACTCTCGGCCGAGGCCGCCGCGAAAAACAACAACTCAGCGCTAATCTGTATCGAGCCGTTTCCGCAGGACTTTCTCCGGCGCGGATTTCCCCAATTGCGATCGTTAATTGAGAAAAAGGTCGAAGATATCGACCTTGAATTTTTCTCACAACTCGACTCCGGCGACATTCTCTTTATCGATAGTTCGCATACGGTGAAAATAGGCGGGGACGTCAACTACCTGTTTTTGGAAGTGTTGCCGCGTCTCAAGCCGGGCGTCATCGTGCACATCCACGACATCTTCCTCCCCTTCGATTACCGGCGCGATTGGGTGATGGACGAATTTCATTTTTGGAGCGAGCAATATCTGCTCCAGGCATTTCTAAGCTTTAATGCAGAATTCGAGGTCCTGATGTGTAACAGTTACCTCGGCCTGTATTACTTGGAGGACCTGAAATCCACGTTCCCGAATTCGCCTTGGTGGGCAGATACGCGAATTGGGGTGCCGCGCGGTGGCGGCAGTTTCTGGATGCGTCGAAGGCCTCGAGAGCAGACCAAATCGCCTAAGCTATAAGAGGTCCGCGCTCACGGCTTGCCGTCGAGATCGCGAACCCCGCTTTGCACAAGTTTAACGCGAAAAGATCGTCAACATCGCATTCGTCCTCGATAATCAAAATCCTCCTGCTGGGTGCTGCTTCCATTTTTCTGTTTGTCAGATTGCTATCGCACATTTTCAAAACCGATGGCGTTCGTGTCAGATTCTGGCAAGCGCGTAGGCGTCCGCTTCGGGCTACCTAAACAATATGAACCGGTCGACAATCGCAGTTTAGACAATTAGGGCCGCTTCTAATTTTTCGGAAAATGCTCGGCGCGTGCGGTCTCCGCTCGTCTTTCTTTCGCATCAGGAAAGTACCTTGGAATTATCGATGCTAATTTGCAGCATGTTCATTCGAATTGATTGATTGTCGCGATGATCTTAGTCACGTCGTCGTCATGAAGCTGCGGGTGGCAGGGAAGGGAAAGACATTGTTCCGCATGGGACTCGGCGCTTGGTAACCCATGAGGGTCGCAGCGCAGGTTCTGACAGCAGCACTGGCGGTGTGCCGGAACCGGATAATGAATCAAGGTTTCGATTCCTTGTTCCTCTAAGAAGTGCGCCAGGCGATCCCGTTCAGCGCAGCGAACGACGAACAAATGGTAGACATGACTTTGTTCCGCATCCGGCGGCGATAGCAGTTCAATTCGAGCGTTGTCGATCTTGGCCAAATATTTTCGCGCAATGTCTTGCCGGCGCCAGTTGAATCGTTCCAGCCAATTGAGACGCGTGGAAAGAATCGCCGCCTGCAATTCATCGAGACGGCTGTTCAACCCGGCTTCGGAATGCTCGTACCGTTTCGCCGTCCCGCAGTTTCGCAGCGTTTTTACTCTCTCCGCGATTTTTGCAGAATTTGTAATGAGGGCCCCGGCATCGCCTTTGGCGCCGAGATTCTTGGTGGGATAAAAACTAAAGGCGCCCCAGGTCCCGAATGCGCCGGCGTGTTGCCCGTTCCAAACAGCACCGTGCGCCTGGGCGCAATCCTCCAGAAGGTGAATTTTTTGGTCCTTACAAAAGGTTATCCACCGTTCTATCTCTCGGACCTGTCCGTACAAGTGGACCAACAACACCGCTTTGGTTCGCGGTGTTAGGCAACGCTCCACACTGGCGAAATCGAGGAGTGCCGTCGCCAGATTGATGTCGGCCAAAACCGGCGAGGCTCCAGCGTGAATAACGGCAAGAACGGTAGCGATGGCTGTCATCGGTGTGGTAATGACTTCGTCGCCGGTGCCAATATCCAACGCTCGCAAGCCAAGTTCGATGGCTTCCATTCCATTGCCGACGCCAGCACAAAATTTCGCGCCGCAAATTTTTGCCCACGTTCCCTCAAATTGTCGCACCTCATTCCCAAGAATGAACCAGCCCGAGCGCAAAACGCGTTCGACCGCGACCAACTCCTCCCGGCGCAATTCGTCCGGCTCGGATGTGAAATCGTTCATCCGGATCATGGCGTAGAATCCCAATAGTGCGCGTGATGTTTCCGGTAATACTCCAGCGTCCTCGTTAGGCCATCCTCGAGCGAGACCTGCGGTGACCAGCCAAGCGCCTTGTCGATCTTGCCGAAGTTGCCGTAGTAATCACCAATATCGATGGCCGCGCGGTCGGCTGGAAATGCAATGAGCTCGTAGTTCCCGCCGCCGTTCAAGCGAACAAGCAAAGCCGCCAGTTCCTGCAAGCTGATATGCTCGCTGTGACCCAGGTTGAAGACCCCACCTTCGGACGCCGGTGCGGCGGCGGTGAGCAGCAATGCCTCGATTACATCGTCAATGAAATTGAAGTCGCGACGCTGGCGGCCATCGCCGAAGACCTGAATAGGTTTGCCTTCAATGAGGTTACGAATCCAAACGCCCAGGAACGTCTGACGCCCATCTTTGACGCGCATGCCGGGACCGTAGGTATTGGTCAAGCGCAACGCGCACGCCCGAATCTTGTAAGCGCTGTTGTAAAGCAAGTGATACCATTCGCCGGCCAATTTGTTGATTCCATTCACGTCGATCGGATTAATGGGATGCTTTTCATCCACAGGCAGATATTGCGGCCGACCGTAAAGCTGGCGGGTGCTGGCAAAAATTATTTTGACACCCGAATTGTGCAGCCGGCAGGCTTCCAGGATCGACAGTTGCGCCGCGGCGTTGATATTCAAATCGGTCAAGGGATCCGTCATTGAATCCAGGTGGCTGGTTTGGCCGGCGAGATTGAAAAGAAAGTCGCGCCTCTCGATCAATGAAGCCATGGCGGGCGCGTCCCGGATGTCTGTAAGATCGACAGTAACCCGGTCCCGGATGTCCTGAATGTTGAAGGGATTGCCGCCGTATTCTGGGATCAAGCTGTCGACGAGCGTCACCTTTGCACCAAGGGCGACCAGTCGCCGGGCCAGCGAAGAGCCGATGAACCCGAGTCCGCCGGTTACCAGAATGTCGGATCCGAAAAAAGGAGACGATGAATTATAAGTCGCAGGCAAAATAATTTTGTATAACCTTTTCTGAGTTTATTTACGAATACCCAGCGGACCGCCGCCCACAAGTAACAACTGCTGTGATTGCCGAACAAACGATACTCAGCCTGAGTCCGGAGTTATCGCTGGTGATTCCGGTTTATAACGGCAGCCGAACCATTGGTCTGGTCGTCGAGCGTATTCAGACGGTTTTCGCGCCGATGCGGTTCGAAATTATCCTGGTCAATGACGGCTCCGAGGATGACAGCGAACTGGTTTGTGCAGCGCTGGCCGAGAAATCCCCAGAGGTCATCACGCTCGTGCATCTGAGCCGAAATTTCGGCGAGCATAACGCCGTGCTCGCGGGTCTGAGCTATTCGCGCGGGCAATATGTCGCCGTACTCGACGATGACGGTCAGAACCCGCCCGAAGAAGTAATGCCGATGTTACAGGAGCTGAAGCGTAAGGGATACGACGTTGTTTACGGTCATTACATCGAGAAAAAACATTCGTGGTTTCGCAATGCGGGAAGCAGGTTTAATGATCGTATTGCCACCTTGATGCTGGACAAACCGAAAGATCTTTATCTTTCGAGCTTCAAAGTGATGACCCGCTTCCTGGTCAATGAAATCATCAAATATCGCGGCGCATATCCTTACACGGACGGTTTGATATACCGGACGACCCGGAAGATTGGGCAAATACCAGTGGAGCACCGCACCAACCTCAGCGGGCCTTCGCGGTACACATTCAGAAAACTCGTGAGGCTGTGGCTGAACATGTTTTTGAATTTTTCCATCAAACCGCTACGTCTGTCGGTCTACGTCGGGCTGTGCACATCTTGTTTGAGTATTTTGGCACTCTTTTTGATTTTGATAGACAAGATTTGGATTACTCCAAACTTGACCGTTGGCATCCCGACAGTGCTAGGAAGCATTGTGTTTCTTGCTGGAATTCAACTGATGATTCTCGGCCTTGTTGGCGAGTATCTTGGGCGGCTTTATATGGATCACACCGGCACGCCGCAATACATCGTGCGCTACGTGAGGCGGACCGATTCCCAAGCGGAAGCGCCCTTTACGGTTGGCGAGCCATGAACACCGCAACATTCCTTAACGGCTTCCAGGAACTGTTTCAAGCAACACAGTCTGGCGAGCAGCGGTGAGCCATATCCTCGTTTATCTTTTATAGCTCACAGGATGTTACGAGACCAAAGCGAGGTAATGAGACGGATGAAGTATTGCGATGTGATGCGATTTCTCCAGTCGGCAACGCTTGACGCCGGTAAACGGAGTTCGCATCCTGCGAGGCGATCGCCGACTCGCGCTGGTTTTCCTGAGAATCCTGGGCGCGCAGTTAGCTGGTTGGGCACTTTACCCGATGCATAAGTTTGCCTTAGTGACCGAGCGAGCTGCCCAGATGTGCGCGATCTTGGCGGCGTTTGCCTTTTTAGTTTCGGGCGCCGTTTATCTCTATCTAGGTCGATGGACGGTGACGCACCAGGATTACTGGTGGATTTACGACTTCTATTTGAATCATTCATTGATCGAGAGCGCGCTGCTTACATACGCCCATCATTCATTGTTTTTCCCAGGCTTTTTGTCGCAGGCCGATCTTCGGTTTTTTCATGGTAACCAGCTGCCGCTTTTCCTTGCCGGGCTCGCGCTCCTTCTTATCACCGTGGGACTGCTCCTGGTGCCAGTTTGGCGCGATACAACAGTAGGCCTCACGGCAAAAATACTATCCACACTTGTCGTGATCGTAGGCAATTTTTGGATGGCCCGGGCGTTTATCACTGCCTCGGGTGTCTATAACTGTGAGAACTCTCTGGTAATGGCAGGAGCAGCTCTTGGTTTTCTCCTGCTTCCAATAACTGGACGCCGGCTCGCGCCGGTTTTGCCCGTAGCAGCCATCGTGGTCCTCGCCGGATTTATCGCCTCCTTCAGTCAGAGTACCGGTCTGGCGATTTGGCCAGCCCTGTTGTTGCTGGCATGGGGCTTACGCCTGCCGAAGTATTTCATTGGGATGCTGGCAGCGGCAGGTTTAACGGCGGTTATCATCTTTGTCCTGTTGCCGGGGCACGACTGGCTTTCTCCTCCGGATCCTCTTAAAGGGCTGCCGTCCGTTAGCTATGTCACAGTCATCTGGTTGTGTCGCGTGCTAGGTGCGCCATTTTTTGTTGCCATGGTCTCCTGGTGGCCCGACAAGTTCTACCCCCCCCTGGTCGAGTCCTCGGAATTGGCGCTATGCGCGGCGGCGGGAGCGGCGGGATTGGTTTTGGCAATGCTGGCAGTGCTACCGCAAATTATCCGGCGCAATGTAAACAAAAGTAGTCTCGAATGGACAGGACTTGCTTTAATCGTTTTTACTCTTTTCGTGACGAGCCTGATTGTTACTGGACGAGGAGGCGTATTCCATGCACGACCCTTCGAAGTTGTCGCATTCCGTTTTTTCTTCTGGAGCACACTTTTCTGGACGGGACTGCTGCTAGTCGCCATTCAGCGCGCCCAATCCAAACGGTGGCTACGCTGGCCGGTATATTTCACTGCTCTCGCACTGCCCGTTCTCGTTTTCCCCGCACACTACAAGAACGGGGTGTGGTGGAGAAACACAAGATGGAATGCTGAATCCGCTGCGACGAGCCTCGTCAACGGAGTCCGCGATGAACAACTAATACCAGATAACAGTTTCCTGGCTGCGGGTTCGGGTCGAGAACAAGTTTATCGCACAGCACAGCAGTTTCGAGCGCGCCGATTGGATATGTTCGCCGATGGCTTGCAGGATTGGATCGGTCTTAGCGAAGCAAATTTGTTTGGCGGACGGCACAAGGCTGAAGGACTAAAAGGTCAGTGCCGTGTTGCTGCCTTGGTTCAGTGCGATAACGGTGCCCCGGCAGCGCGGGTTTTCGGTCAGGCATCCAAACATGGGCAGTCAATCCCGAAGACGCTGGTGATTGTCGATCCAACTGGAGTGGTTCGCGGAGTGGCACGCTCTTCTGCACCGGTATGCCCATTTATTAATCGCACGTTTTATCTAGGCAAATTGCCTGCCAAGGTTACTAGCAACTGGTTTGTTGGTTATATACGGGATTACGATCCGCAACTGCAGTACGCAGTGCGCAGCGCGGACAATGGAGCTCTCTCCGAGGAGAAGATTCCCGTGAAGCTTCCAGTTACCAAGCCCGCCAAACCGTGAGTAACACCACGCTGTTTTCACACATACCCCGACATGTGCTCGCGACGCAGTTAATCGGTTTCCTCTTCAGCCGGCTATTGCCGCGCTAGCCAAATTAGTGCAGGCAGCGCACTTTACACAATGCATAAGTTTGCCTTAGTGGCTGAGCGAGCTACGCAGATATGCGCCACGGTGGCGGCGTTTGCTTTTTTGCTCTCAGGCATCGTTTACTTGTATCTGGGTCGATGGACCGTAACGCACGGAGATTACTTCGCGATTTACGACTTCTGTTTGAATCACACATCGCTCGAATGTGCGCTGCAGACGTCCAATGATCATTCGCTATTTTTTCCCAGTTTTTTGTGGTTGACCGATCTCCGATTTTTTCATGGCAACCAGCTGCCGCTTTTCCTTGCCGGGCTCTCGCTGCTTCTTATCACCGTGGGACTGCTTCTCGTGCCAGTTTGGCGTGATAAAACAGTCGGCCTCACGGCAAAAATACTGTCCACGCTTGTCGTGATCGTGGGTAATTTTTGGATGGCCCGGGCCGTTATCACGGTATCCGGCGGCTTTAACTGTGAAAACTCCTTGACGATGGCAGGAGCAGCTCTTGCTTTTCTTCTGCTGCCATCAATGTGCGCCGGCTCGCCCCGGTTATTGCCAGCAACGTTAATCGTGGTATGTGCGGGCTTCGTCGCCTCTTTCAGCTTCGGTGGCGGCCTGGCGATTTGGCCAACCCTCCTGTTGCTGGCTTGGCGCCTACGCCTGCCGAAATATTCCATTGGGTTGCTGGCAGCGGCAGGTTTAACGGCGGCTATCATCTTCGTCCTGTTGCCAGGGCACGAATGGGTTTCTCAACAAACTTCTCGGTCGCTACCGTCCGCTGGCTATGTCCCAGTCATCTGGTTGTATCGCCTGCTAGGTAGTCCATTTTCATTTGCCACGTTTCGCTGGGGGCCCGACAAGTTTTTCCGTCCCTCGGTCGTGTCCTCGGAAGTGGCGCTATGCGCGGGGGCGCTGGCATTGGTCTTGGCGATGCTGGCAGTGCTACCGCAAATTATCCGGCGCAATGTAAACAAGAGTAGTCTCGAATGGACAGGACTCGCTTTAATCGTTTTTAATCTTATCGTGTTGTTCCTAGCGTTTGTTAGTGCGATTGTTGGGGTTACGGGCCGTGACCTGCCCTCCTTGGCCTTCGCGCCGCGTTACTTTTTCTGGGGCACGCTTTTCTGGACCGGACTGCTGCTAGTCGCCATTCAGCGCGCCCAATCCAAACGGTGGCTACGCTGGCCGGTATATCTGACTGCTCTCGCACTACCCGTTTTGGTTTTCCCGGCACACTATAAGGAAGCGGCGTATTGGCGAACCACCAGATGGAATGCTGAATCCGCTGCGGCCACCCTTGTCAACGGAGTCCGCGATGAACAAATAATACGAGTCCTGGATCTTGGAGGTATTGGACCAGAATTGATTTACCGCGTAGCGGAACAATTTCGAGCGCGCCGATTGGATATGTTCGCCGATGGCTTGCAGGATTGGATCGGTCTTAGCGAAGCAAATTTGTTTGGCGGACGGCACGAGCCTGAAGGACTAAAAGGTCAGTGCCGTGTTGCTACCTTGGTTCAGTGCGATAACGGTGCCCCGGCAGCGCGGGTTTTCGGTCAGGCATCCAAACATGGGCAGTCAATCCCGAAGACGCTGGTGATTGTCGATCCAACTGGAGTGGTTCGCGGAGTGGCACGCTCTTCTGCACCGGTATGCCCATTTATTAATCGCACGTTTTATCTAGGCAAATTGCCTGCCAAGGTTACTAGCAACTGGTTTGTTGGTTATATACGGGATTACGATCCGCAACTGCAGTACGCAGTGCGCAGCGCGGACAATGGAGCTCTTTCCGAGGAGAGGATTCCCGTGAAGCTTCCAGTTACCAAGCCTGCCAAACCGTGAGCAACACCATGCCCGACATGTATATATCGCAAGCAACGCCGCCGCACTGTGGAGAGAATTCGCTCTGCGTCCTGGAGGCTATTTCGTCGCCAACATTTTCGACACCGGTACCTGCTTTGTCCCTGCATTTCTTCGACAACCTCGTTGTCAAGGCATAGGGGCTACGCGACTGAAACCTCGCCTCAAGAGCCCAGCTACAGCCCAAACGCGTAGAGCTTGCCGTCCCAGGCGCCTACGAAGACCCGTCCGTTGACCACCATCGGCGCCCCATATATGTCGCCTTCGGCCCGAATCGTCGAACCGCTCGACCAGAGCCTCCTGCCGGTTACCGCATCGAAGGCTAGGAGCTGGTGCGCTGGCCCGTCTCCGTAGTAGACCACGCCTCCAGCGACGGTCGGCGGCGAAACCGACGTCAAATTCAGCCCTTCTTCCACCTGCCAGGCGAGGCTGAGTTGGCAGTTTGGCTCGACCGCCAGGGCTACCATGCCGTGCTCAAACTCGCCCGAGTCCGACGAATTGCCAATGTAAAGGAGATGCGTCGTGTCAGACCACGCCGGGATGCCGTTGAACTGCCAGTCGCTGATGTCCGCAACCTGCAGCCGCTGGATGGGGCCCGCCGAGACATTGCCACGTACGTAGGTAACCAAAACGCCCGTTTTGTTCTTCGCAGCGACCATGGGAGTGCAGCCGGGTGGATGGTAGAGAATGGGAGTTGCCCCGAAGTCCACGTCGCTACCTGTTAACCCGGGGTAGTTCGAACCGAGCACGCGCAGAGCCGATGAGAGCTCGACCACGTTCTCACAATATCGGAAGTTCTCCGGGTCGGTCAGCGCGTTGCCTGTCGCGGCAAACACGTGGCTGGTTGCCGGGTCAATCGAAACACCGCCGGGTCCCCAGACGCCGCCGCCGTTAACGCCGCGCCCGGCCGGAAAGAATGCTCGCACCACCTCTTGGTTGGCGATATCGATGGCTACCACCCCGCCGTGATACGGCGGGACGTCGCAGTAGCTGGCGATCTCCGCGTAGGCAATGCCGTTGTTAACATTGACCGCCCCAAACGTGTGCTCGTGGGCAGGGTCGGTCGTGACGGCCACCGGCCAACCCGAGAGCGTATCTCCCGTCGAAAGGTCGAGGGCGTACATCTTACCGTCGCCGCCAACCACAAACATCCGATTGTTGGCCCGGTCGAGGAACGGTGAACCGCTCACTCCAAAGATACCGTCAGGCAAGATGAAGCAGCTGGTCTGTTGCGATCCGAGATTCCGGTGCCAGACCATTGTCCCCGAGACCACGTCAATAGCGTAG
>QHOM01000028.1 GCA_003218785.1 Verrucomicrobiota bacterium | reverse complement strand
CCATATACACGAGCTCCTTCCGTGATCCATTAACGATCACGCCGGCCGCCAGCACTGGCTGCATGATTGTCACCGCGCCCAGATCAAAGCTCCACAGCAGATGGAGGCGCCCGACCGTCGAGGGTGTAAGGATTGACTCAAAAGGGTTCTCGCCGGTCCGTTGCAGGTTGAAGCCGTACATCGGCCAGTCAGTAGCGACGACCGGACTGGCACCGAATGTCAGCCCTAACGCGGCGAGCGCCATCAGCAAAGCTCCGAGGCGCCTTGTAGGCGTTCGGGATCGAGCGCTCGATGTCACCGGGTCAGACGAATTTTTCATGTGGCGTTTGTACCGGTGTGCATATCGAAAAGTCAAGCATCATTTGAAGATTTGCCCCCGCGCAAATCAAAGCCCGGAAGAACATTCAGCTTGAGTAATACAGATTTATTCCGGAGCCATGATCGGAATCCAGTCTTGGTCGGAGGCCGTGCGAGAGGCTGATGGCTGCCAGTTGTGAGCTGACGGAGGGCGTAGTTATCAGTGTAATTCCACTTTCTTTCCCAGCAAGCTCCGGCACGATTTTGCTGAAAAAGTAAGCCGCGACTTCATGGTGCACCAGCACGAGACAGGCGAGCAGGGCCGCCGATTTCAAAGAGCCGTGAGCCGATTCTGGTTGCAAACCACATCATGGACATTTTTCTGAGCACGTATCTGGGTTAGCTTTCAACAGTTTTGTTGCTGCTGCGCTTCCTCGTGAACGTGTCAGCGGGGCGCTTTTTCAACCCTTCTAACGTTTCTAATTTTGTGGCGTTCCGAGGGGCGCTGCGTCCGCGGTACCGACGCAGATTTGCAGGACACGGCGGAAGTCAGATACCGGGTCTTGCTGGGGAAGAGACGGCCTGGCTCTTTGAGCCGGGCTGCCAATACTGGCTATCAACTTGCTTACGTAGAAATTGGACGGATCAAGCGACGATTCGTTAACATACAACAACGTCTTCCCCGTGGGCATTCTTCCACCTGTCGAGTAGTGACTTTACTGTAAGTGCAAGAATGAGAATTGTAAGGAATGACAGCGAATGCAGAAACCTAGGCGCCGGATAAGTAGTGAGCAGGAACGTAACAGCGAACATCACCGCGGTGTGCACAAACAGTAGCAGAGGGCACGCCTTTTTCGCCGCCACAAAGAGCAGCACGAACGAGAGCAGTGGCGAAAGCAGTACCACAAAATAGTACGGCCACCCAGCGATATAGTACCACTTGGTAAGGGTCTGCGGATTAGAAGCGAGGTCGGCGCTAGTAAGTACGAGGTGAAACCGCTCGGCGTTCTGGCTTCTAAGCTGTTGCTCGGCGAGCTGTCCCTGGTCCTTGGGAATCCCGAGGGCAGCGAGCTGTCGTTGGTCCTCGGGAATCCCGAAGGCGACGTCTGATTTAGCAGAGTTTTCCATCATTTCCCTGCTCCAGGAGGCGAAGTACGTTTTCGCCGCGAGACCGATCACGGCCGCTGGATTGCGCAGAAATGCATTTAGTGCCGTGCGCCTAGCAATCTGACTGGACTTGCGCTCATCTGTCTCAGTGTGACGCCAGCGGTCGATAAGGCAACCGGGCGTAAACCGTTGTGCGAGACGGAGTGACGGATTTCTAAGTCCAAATTCGCTGCCATGTTGAATGATCTCAGCGAGCCGCGAATCGGCGGCATCCTGGGGCTGGAGAGTTGGCGCCCAAGCCGCCAGAAGAAAATATCCGGTGCCGTACAGGTGATCAGGCTCGCGATGTGACAGAAAGCCATTTGCTTGCTTGTAGCCTTGATCGAGCAGAAACATCGCCACAACGCTGGTGGCAAGGTGTCCCCAAAAACTCGCCCGATTGAGGAATCGGAGTCGTCCCGAGCGTACCGTTGTCGCGGTTTCGCCTGACTTAATTTCTGACAGGAAAGCGATCAGTGGCAATGCGAAGGCCATCACCTCCACAATGACGAGGAAAATCATCCTGAATCCAATCGTAATGATGGACAAACATTGAATGACCACCAACGTCGTGATTCGGCGATCGCGTAGATATACGAAGGACTGCTGCAGCACTAACGCATAAAAGAAAAGGCTGAACGTCTCAGTCATTACGTACCGTTCCCAAGCCAGTTGGAGTGGATCGATAGCGCAAAGAAAACCGAAGAAGTACGAGAGTGCCTCAGAAAGACCGAACATCACCCGACAAACCCAGGCCAGGGTTATTGCAATGACGGCGCCAAGAAATACCTGAACGATCAGAAGCGACGTCAGGCTCTGGGTCCAACCCGATAACCATCGGATAACATATCCGTAAAAATAAGAGCGATCTGGCGGGATCCATCCGGATAGGGCGGTCCAGAGGTAGCTGAGCGAGTCACCCAAGTAGAGCTTCGGCAACGGATCGAGTGCCAGGAGCAAAAACTTGAGAGCAACTATTGCCAGACAAAACAGCCACCAGTTGCCATTGCCGAAAGAGAGAACTGATTTCGGACTTAACTCCCTGACGGTTTTTCCAACCTGCTCGCTGCTCATTTCACGCGTGCTGGGTAAGTCTTAACTCTGCTATTCGGTCTCCAAGAAGCGCTTGAAGCGTTCGCCAGGGAATCTGCCAGGAAACGCGATTGACGGAAGTGCTGTTGGTCACTGGTGGCAGTTCGATCCTAGGGCAACACATCCTCGCAGGCTAGTATGGCGAGTTCGCATTTTGGCCCTGCATTTCTTCGACAACCTCGTTGAAGGCATAGGCGCTACGCGACTGAGACCTCGCCTCAAGAGCCGGGCTACAGCCCAAACGCGTAGAGCTTGCCGTCCCAGGCGCCTACGAAGACCCGTCCGTTGACCACCATCGGCGCCCCAAATATTGCGCCCCCGATCGTCGAACCGCTCGACCAGAGCCGCCTGCCGGTTACCGCATGGAAGGCTAGGAGCTGTCTGCCTGGCCCGTCTCCGTAGTAGACCACGCCTCCAGCGACGGTCGGCGGCGAGACCGACGCGAAATTCGGTCCTATCGTCACCTGCCAGTCGAGGCTGAGTTGGCAGTTTGGCTCGACCTCAAAGGCCACCATGCCGTGCGTAAACTGGTCCGAATTCGA
>QHOM01000027.1 GCA_003218785.1 Verrucomicrobiota bacterium | reverse complement strand
TTGGTTGGCGATATCGATGGCTACCACCCCGCCGTGATACGGCGGGATGTCGCAGTAGCTGGCGATCTCCGCGTAGGCAATGCCGTTGTTGATATTGATCCCCCCATACGTGTGCTCGTGGGCGGGGTCGGTCGTGACAGCCACCGGCCAACCCGAGAGCGTATCTCCCGTCGAAAGGTCGAGGGCGTACATCTTGCCGTTGCCGCCGACCACGAACATCCGATTGTTGGCCCGGTCGAGGAACGGTGAACCGCTCACTCCAAAGATGCCGCCAGGCATGTCGTCGCAGCTGGTCTGCTGCGATCCGAGATTCCGGTGCCAGACCATTGTCCCTGAGGCCACGTCAATCGCGTAGAGGTCGCCATGCTCGGCCCCCATGTAAACGAGGTCCTTCCGTGATCCATTAACGATCACGCCGGCCGCGAGAACTGGCTGCATGACTGTCACCGCGCCCAGATCAAAGTTCCACAGCTCGTGGAGGCCCGCGACCGTGGAGGGCGTGATGATTGACTCAAAAGGATTCTCCCCGGTCCGTTGCAGGTTGAAGCCGTACATCGGCCAGTCAGTAGCGGCGGCTGGACTAGCGCCGACTGTCAGCCCTAAGGCGGCGAGCGCCATGAGCAAAGCTCCCAGAAGCCTCGCAGATGTTAAAGATCGAGCGCTCGATGTCATCGGGTCTGACGAATTTTTCATGGTCGCATTTGTACCGGCGTCCATGTCGAAAAGTCAAGCATCAAAGATTTGACGCGTCGAGGAAATCTTTACCGCAAATCGTCCTCAAGAATCAGCAAAGCTGCCGAAGCAAATAAGCGGCAGCATTTAACAATCAACCGTCCCGCTTCACAGGCGTGCCGGCTTTTTTGTTTTGCTCGAAATCCGAAACATGATTCGGTTCACGGCTCTTTGAAATCACCCGTCTACTCGCCTGTCTCGTGCTCGTGCGCCATGAAGCGCTCGCCCGGCCTCCGACCAAGACTGGATTCCAATTTCACGCGCTAAAACTAGCTGTTATCGCACCGCGGCAACTACGCTTCAATTTGCCCTATCATGTAGCATGCGGCCAACGAACAACCTCGTATAGCTCGTAAATCTTTTCGCCTCCGAACCAAAATTCTTTCACTAAACGAGATTTCAAGGCCGGGTCACTTGCTACCGAGGCGAGGAAGTTTCGTCGTGTCTCGGGGAAGGTTTCCTTTGATGCGGCAAATGTGACAACAAAGCTTTTACCTACTGGGAAAAAGTAATGTAGCGTCGCGGTCTGCTTTTCCCGATTTCGGTTTTCCAGTTCTTTGAATGCCGGCCAGTAATCGTGCATCCGCCGCCGGAGCTTCTTGGGCGCAAGCGCGTGGAGTTGGTTGTGCAAACCCCAGTCCACGCAGATTACGCTCTTCGCCTCGAAGCCATGCTCGCTGATGTAGTCAGAGAGAGAATAGATTTCCGGAGACCATCGTGGGTTATAGTGCGAGTTCGTTCGGAAATGTGAGAGGTAGACTGTGGTATTATGGACGTTCACGGCGAAAACAAAAACTGCCGCGACACCAAGAAGGAGAGCAGCAAGTCGCCGAAGGTTTTTCCAGGCGAGCTGCGTGTATAGCGACCTCGCGAGGAAGGCGAACCCTAGGAGAGGCAAAGGGAAAATCATTGAGTAATGATGCGGACCACCGGCCTGAGGCGTAATGATGATCTGCAGGAAAATCAGCAAGCCAATAAGGAGGCAGAAGAAACCGTTTTTCCGATTCTCGCGCGCTTCAGCGTCTAACATCGGAAAAAATAAACATGCCAATGCTAGGGAGCAGTCGGTAACGATCAGCCAAAAGGGAGCAAAGAGAATCATGCCGTTGCTATTTCCAAAGATCAGGCGAGCCACCGCGACACCTGATAAGGTTTGTAGGAGCCCATCCCATTTCACTTGGAAGCCCGTCGCACGAGCCCTGATGGTGGGGTGGAAATGCAAAAGAAGAGGCAACACTAAGTATAGCGTCGCACCGACCGCAATCAAAACGAGAATTACCGCTATCCAGCGGGCGAATCTTGGCAATGAAACCCACAGATTCTTCAGGCTGTCCGGGTAGCACAAACAAATCCCGATAGCGAAAGCCGACACCAGCCAAATAAAATTGAACTTATCGAAAAAACCGAGGCCAAAGCAGACAAAAATAAGAGCGGGTTTCCACAGTTCCGGCTTGTCGCGATAGCTAAACCACAGAGCGAGAATGGCCGCTTGGAAGAAGTGCATCAAGACGGTCGGTCCCCAATCCAGCCGGCTGGGAAACAGATTGGCCGGATCGACCGCCATTATCCATACGGCGACGGCCGCCCAAATGGCCCCAAGCTTCGCTCGCATGAGCTGATAGAAGATGAGCAGCGTCACAGCCGCGATCAGAATGACAGGTAAGCGGATAGTCAAAGCCGACACGCCGAAAAGACGGAAAATGGGAGTGTAAATCCATGCCTTTAAGGCCCCAATGTAGGGAAAAACAAGAAGCGGCACCGGTCCCAGCCGCATATAAATCATAGTGTTGTCGGGAGCGCCCTGGGCCGCGTTAACAAAATCTAGCTCGTTCATGTAGAGCCCTGGGAGCTCAATTCGATAGGCGGCCAGAAAAATGAAAATACACGCCGCTGTGATGGCCAGCCCGTCCGATAATCGGGGCATTGAGACCTCGCGTTGGCGTCCAGATGTCATTACGAGCTTGCTAAATTACTCGAGTTCTCGATCTCGCCGATCTGCGGGGCGAACGCACATACTGTTCGATGCCGCACCCGATCAACCGGGTGGGACGTTCGCCTTTCAACGGCTACGCCAGCCATTTTTGACACCGGCCATCATTCTTGCCAGATGCTCCCGTATGCGCTCGCGCCTTTCGTTAAGGGCAGCCGGTCCCCACCTTTCCAAGTTCAGCTCGCACTCGTTTACAAGGACGTTCATCCTCCTCGTACGATCTTAATTGCGAATTTGCTTTTCGCCAAACCCGTCGCAGAGCTTTCGCGCTGCGTGGTCGTTCAACTTCGGCGCCGTCCCAAGTTGTACTTGAGGATCGCGTAAATCGCTCTCACGCCATCCTTCCAACTGACTTTTTTGCCTTCCGCGTACGTACGGCCGCTGTAGGAAATGCCTACCTCATAAATCCTGCATCCGCTGCGCGCGAGTTTGGCGACAATTTCCGGCTCAACAGCGAAACGATCTTCTTCGATCTGAATCGATTTGATAACGGGAGCTTTAAAAGCTTTATACCCTGCCTCTATGTCGGTCAGATTGAGGTTGGTGAAGATGTTGGAAAACAGGGTCAAAAGTCTGTTACCGGCCATATGCCAGAAGAAAAGAACGCGATGCGGTCTGCCGCCCATGAACCGGGAACCAAAAACCGCGTCCGCTTTGCCTGACATAAGCGGCCCCAAGAGCACCGGGTAATCTTCGGGGCTGTATTCGAGATCCGCATCCTGCACTAAAATGATATCCCCAGTCGCTGCGGCGAAACCAGTGCGCAAAGCCGCTCCCTTGCCGCGATTAACCGGATGATAGATGATCCGATCAACCATTTGAGAAATCTTCTCTTTCAGCACAGCGCCTGTGCCGTCTCCCGAGCAATCGTCCACTATAATAATCTCCTTGTTCTCAATTGGAGCAGAGCGAACCGCCTCGACGATCTTTTCGATCGTATTCTTCTCGTTGTAGCAGGGGATAACGATTGAGACTTTCATCTTCTCAGGAATCAAGGCGGAACTTCACCGTGTAAACGTTTGGCCTTCCTCTTGCAAGGCACCTGTTTACGTTCGAGCCGCCCGCATTCAGCTCAGCTGTAGGAAAATGCCGACTTCGTAGATTCTATAGCCCGTGCGGGGCGAGCTTCGCAGTAATTTTCGGCTCACGGCAATTTTAGATCCTGGGGACCTTTAATCGCGAGATAGGCGAGGCGCTTCAGCTCCCATCGCCCGCGTGTCACCGTGTCGAGAATCAATCCGCTCGCGAGTGAAAGAAAGGCCAGGAGCATCAATCCCATTGAAAGAACCGCGGTCGGCAACCGCGGAACAAGGCCGGTCTTCAGGTATTGAAGCACGACGGGAGTTCCGAGCACGAGCGAGAGCAGCGCCAGTAGCGCAAAGATCCCCGCGAAGAACACAAGGGGTCGTTCCTCCCGCACTAGCTTCGCGATTGTAAAAAGAATGCGAAAGCCATCTCGCCATGTATTCAGCTTGCTGACAGAACCGTGCGGCCTTTCGTTGTACGATGTGTCCACCTCTGCGATGGGCATGAGAAGGCGCCCCGCATGCACTGCCAATTCGGCCTCAATGCTAAAGCCTTCCGCAGTGCCGGGAAAAGATTTCACGAATCGCCGCGACATCACGCGATAGCCAGTCAACATGTCGGCGATCTTCAGCCTGAACATCATCACAGCGAGGGCGGTCAAAAGTCGATTCCCAAGAACGTGACCCGACCGATAGGCGCCACCCCCGGCTGCAACGCGCCGTCCCGAAACGACATCGAGCCCGTCATCCACGAGTTTTCGAATGAGCAAAGGCGCTATCGTCGGATCGTACGTGTCGTCGCCGTCCACCAGAACGTACACGTCGGCCTCCACATCCGCAAACATGCGACGCACCACGTTGCCTTTGCCTAGCCGCACCTCGGTGCGTACCATGGCGCCAGCGCCCCGCGCTACTTCGTTGGTGTTGTCCTTTGAATTGTTGTCGTACATGTAAATGTCGGCGCGCGGCAGCACCGCTTTGAAATCGCTTACGACTTTGGCGATCGTCGCTTCTTCATTGTGGCATGGAATGAGTATGGCGATACACGCAAATTCGCTCATTGCTCGGCTTCTGCTCCCCGTTTGATCGGATGATAAATGATGCGGTCCACCGTTTGAGAAACCATCTCTTCCAGTACAGCGCGCATGCCGTCTCCCGAGCAACCGTCCGCTACAATAATCTCCTTGTTCTCAATTGGAGCAGAGCAAACCGCCTCGACGATCTTTTCGATCGTATTCTTCTCGTTGTAGCAGGGGATAGCGATTGAGATTTTCATCTTCTCGGGAATCTGCGTGGAACTTCACCGTGTAGACGTTTGATTTTACTCTTGCTAAGACACCTGTTTCCGTTCGAAGCACCCCTTGCGCGACTGCCAGATTGAATTTATCCAGGCCGTTACTTTGTGAATCCACGATCCAAAGACTGTTGCGAGTCGTAGGAGGCTAGCCGCTGCGGATTGCAAACGCATTTCGGATTAAACGTCTACTTAGTGAATTTATAATACAATGACGCGTCCCCGGCGACGATATGTGCGTTTGACCCTGGAACTGCTAACACCTGTCACATGAATCGCACGCACTCTGCACTATTAATCTAGCGGAATTGCTTTGTAAACTTTCGTTTTTCAGACTTATCCGCTCCGCAGCGCCGTCGATGAAAAAATTTCGCTCGAACCGCAAATCACCATTCGATATGGATCGACTCTCGTGACCTGTGACAGAAAAGTTCTTTTTTTACTGGCTCATCAAGACGATGAAATTTTTGTGGCAAGTCGAATCTCATTTGAGCTCAGGCGTGGTAGGTCGCCGTATTTGGTTTACTTGACCAATGGAGCTTCAACTGCGCACAACGTCGCGGTTCGAGACCAGGAAAGCCGCATGTTTCTAAGGCACCTTGGAATTGCTCCGGAGCAGGTTGTTTTTCTCGGCAGTGAATTCCAAATTCCTGACGGCTACCTTGTCAATCGTTTCGAAAAGTGGTTCGAGCTGTTGCTCGAAAAGGTCGAAGGACATATGTTTGATGAAATCTACGCTCCCGCTTGGGAAGGAGGACATCAAAAGATCACGATGCAGCGTTTCTCGTCGGCCTCGCGCTTGCTTGCCGCTTGGGACTGGAAATCCACTTCTGGCAATTCTATTGTTACAATGGCTTCAACACGCGCGACCGTTTTTTTCGGGTCATCCATCCCCTTCCAAAGAGAATCGAGCGACGCGAGCGAAGGTTTACATTCTCCGAAGGATTTACCGTCGTGAAATCCATTGTATTTTTCAAAAGCCAAAAAAAACATGGCTGCGCCTGCTTCCGCAAACTGTTATCTACCTTCTGTTTCTTCGAACCGAAGTGTTCCATCGGGGCACGGGTGAACAAGTTGCAGCGCCGGCCCATAAAGGTCGCCTTCTGTACGAGCGGTGGAAAAGAATATCGTATGGTGATTTTGAAACAAAGGCACGTAAATTTCAGAGGGATTTTATCATGCCAACGATGCCTCGTGCCGATGCTGATTCGAACGGAATATGACATTTCGTATTGCTGTTCGAAGCTAGTTGACGATGCAGCGAAAACCACACCGAGTTTTCGCATTTCAAGGAACTCTAAACCACGGGGGAACTAACGAGCGATAATTATGGTGACAAGCGTGAGATCAATCAGGACGGTATCCGGGAGACAGCCTATCTTCCATCCATCTACGTCCGTCAGTGCTCCCTCAGAAATGCCGTGCGCGGGTTTAGTCATGACTCGCTAAATTAGCTGGAGAGAAGGGACGGTTGCGACCTGACTAAGAGTTAGGGCCGTGTCGTCCGATGCCTCTGCAGGTTATCAAGAACGGCGATGCGCGCCAGCACAATCTGAACTCCCGTCACGTGAAGATCCCGCAGGAAGGTGGTTTTACCACACCGAAGCAAGTAATGGTTTCGATTGGCCTCTCACCGGTGATCCGGTCGGCGAACAACCTCATATAGCTCATAAATCTTCTCACCTCCAAACCAAAATTCCTTTGCCAAGCGAGACTCCAGCTCTGGGTGAGTTGCCAACGAAGCGAAAAAGTTTCGCTGAGTCTCGGGAAACGTTTCCGTCGACACAAATGTGACAACAAGGCTTTTTCCTACTGGGAAAAAGTAATGTAGCGTCGCGGTCTGCTTTTCTTCATTTTTCTTATCTAGCTCTTTAAATATTGGCCAGCAATCCCGCATCCGTCGCCGGAGTTCCATAGGCGCAAGTGCGTGGAGTTGGTTGTGCAGACCCCAGTCCACACAGATTATGCTCTTCGCCTCGAAGCCATGCTCGCTGATGTAATCAGAGAGAGAATAGATTTCCGGAGACCAGTGTGGGCTATAGTGCGAGTTCGTTCGGAAATGTGAGAGGTAGACTGTGGTATTATGGACGTTCACGGCGAAAACAAAAACGGCCGCGGAACCAAGAAGGACAGCAGCAAGTCGCCGAAGGTTTTCTGTGGCGAACTGCGTGTATAGCGACCTCGCGAGGAACGCGAACGCTAGGAGAGGCAAGGGGAAAATCATTGAGTAATGATGCGGACCACCGGCCTGAGGCGTAATGATGATCTGCAGGAAAATCAGCAAGCCAATAAGGAGGCAGAAGAAACCGTTTTTCCGGTTCTCGCGTGCCTCAGCGTCTAACATCGGAAAAAATAAACATGCCAATGCTAGAAATCCGTCGACCGCAATAAGGCAAGTGGAAGTAAAGCGAATTACCCCTGCTGCATCCCCAAAGATGCGGCGAGCCACCCAGAAACCCGATAAAGTGTTTACGAGCGCATCCCACTTCACTTGGAGACCCGTTGTACGAGCTCTGATAGTGGGATGGTGGAAATGCAGAAGAAGAGGCAACACTAAGTATAGCGTCGCACCGACCGCAATCAAAACGAGAATTACCGCTATCCAGCGGGCGAATCTTGGCAATGAAACCCACAGATTCTTCAGGCTGTCCGGGTAGCACAAACAAATCCCGATAGCGAAAGCCGACACCAGCCAAATAAAATTGAACTTATCGAAAAAACCGAGGCCAAAGCAAATAAAAATAAGGACGGGTTTCCACAGTTGCGGCTTGTCGCGATAGCTAAACCAGAGAGCGAGAATGGCCGCTTGGAACAAGTGCATCAAGACGGTCGGTCCCCAATCCAGCCGACTGAGAAAAAGATTGGCCGGATCGACAGCCATTATCCAAATGGCGATGGCGGCCCAGGTGGGCCCAAGATTTCGTCGCATGGCCAAATAAAAGATGAGCAGCGTCACAGCCGCGATCAGAATGACAGGCAACCGGATAGTCAAAGCCGACACGCCAAAAAGGCCGAAAATGGGAGTGTAAATCCATGCCTTCAAAGCCCCAATGAAGGGGAAGACAAGAAGCGGCACCGGTCCCAGCCGCATATAAATGAAGGTGTTATCGGGAGCGCCTTGGGCTGCGTTGACAAAAGCCAGTTCGTCGTAATAGAGCCCTGGGAGTTCAATTCGATAGGCGGCCAGAAAAATGAAAATACACGCCGCTGCGATGGCCAGCCCGTCCGATAATCGGGGCATTGAGACCTCGCGTTGGCGTCCCGATGTCATTACGAGCTTGGCAAATTACACAAGTTCTCGATCTCGCCGAGTTCTCTGCCAAACAAACACTCTCTTCATCGAGATGAAGCGGCCTGTTTCACGGTCCATAAGGCAATTTGGCTGTGGAAAAAGAGCGGCTGTGCTTAACTCGTGGGGTCAACGTTTATCGGCAGAACGCCGCAGCAAGTTGTCAAAATCAGTGGTGCGCAACAGCACGATCTGAACAAAAAGGCTCTTGGATTTGCTCGATGATGTTCCGAACGCGGCCGCGCGTCTTCGTTCTTCCGCGCCGCTGGAAACTGACCAATCACGCAACCGGCATCAGAGCAAAAATATCTCACGGAAAAGTGTCAATGGGTTATGGACATCTCGAAAAAACTCTGGCCGCCGATTCCCGATGGCGCACTTCCCACCGTGAAATCGCCAAGATCGAAGACGAAATCAATGCGCTCCAATGGCCAACCATCCCGAAAAGGGTCATAATCGAACCTGGAAAAAAAGACTGAGAACGATTGTCGAAGAATGCAAGATGCTTAAGACCTCAATGGCGGTGGAACCAAGCAGTCCCAGCGTCGTTCTCCTCGATGGAAGTATTGAATGCTTTGCTTCACCGCGATTTATTGCTTTGAAACGCCGGCCCTCGGGTCTGCGGCACGAATACAGAATGAAGGCGTCCAATGCCGATAACAGCGAGGCTGCGGCGCATTCGGCTTTCGTCGCGTCATGGCTCCATAAATCATGGTCGGCTTCAGGTAACCCAGATCAATAAGCAGGCTGTTCAATTGCTCAAGGAAGTCGATGAACCCGGTATCATGCGGATCATAGATATTCAGATTGTGCCCGAAGCCGCGTTCAATAAAGATGTCGGGTAGATTACCGAATCCAAGAAAACCGCGAAAGGTGAAGTTCTTGACAAGTAGCGGAAGGATGTCCTGCGCGCGAATTCCTTCGAATCCTGTTTTGGAACAGTCCCAATTTTCATACTCTTTCTCCACTCGCTTCAGTTGGTGGTTGGTCTTGTAATGATCTGGCATGAACCTCCAGATGCCTTGAACAATTTCCAAGGCTTCTGGCCACCGCATGTGACCGTTTCGCCCTATCGTATCGGTAGTCAGAAAAAGGCCAGTCTCCTCCAAGGCTTCGTGGATCACCTCAAAGAGATGCTCCAAAGCAAGCACGTGGTGCAGGGCGTCCTTAGCAATGACAGCAGAATATTTCCCGAGTGGTGTCCAGGTATTCAGGTCGCCCTCACTAAAAACAAGATACTGCTCAACTCCCTCGTTCACGGCATTTGTCCGCGCACGGTCAAACCGAAGAGGTGATAACTCAATCGCTTCAACAACAAAATCGGTCTCTCCCATTTCCAAAAGCTTCTTGATTATAGCGACCTCAAAAACACAATCTCCTGCTCCCAAGCTCACAATCCGGCGTCCTGAGCCGGGTTGACGAAGCGCCTCCTTCGCAAAGTGCGCGTAAAAGGGCAGAGCATGCGAAACCCCGAAAACCGCGGATATGCGAGGTCGAATATGTTTACGCATCCAGTAACTGTAAATCGGTCCAAGCTTGACGAGGCCCTCTGGATTCGCATACTGCGCGATCTGCGAACGGATACGGCGTTCATATTCCGGGTCCTTGGGATTCATGTTTGATCAAAGAACTTCGAATAGGGACTGCTGGCGAAATAACTACGCAGTTCTTCAAAGTTAGCGATCGCCTCGCGCAAATCATCGCGTCCGAGCTTTCGCGTCGTTGTAGTCAATTCCCGCCGGGAGACTCCGATGAATTCCAGGAGAGACTGGATCTTCTCGGTATCAGGAGCAATCATCTCCTCATATGAAATCGAAAAGCCGGGATGCTCCGCAAAGAGTTCTGCAAATTCCTTCTCTCGGCCGAGAACTGTTTCGAAATCTTTCTTGCAGTCGTGCGGGTCGAGCACCACGGGCTGGACTTCGGGTATGGTCTGGCTGCGAACGACCAACGTCACCCCAGTTACGCGGTTCGCGACATAGTGTGAAAGATAACGACGAAGTAAGTTCTCGCGCCTTAGGTGGATGATCCGAAAGTCCCGGTCATTAACAATCTCGTCTCGTAATACCTTATACTCAGGTAGCACCAGTTCGTCGTGTTTTAGCTTGAAGCAGACAGCCTTCTTTCCCTGGAGATCAAGCACGACCTTGTAAAGGAATTTGATTGGATCGCGATCTTTTTCCGCAGCCAGGTAGCTGGCAAAATCTGGTTCTGCACGGCATTTCATTAAGTAGGTCCCGGTCATTCCGCCAAGTGTGCCTGGAGCCGAAAATACTTCGTCGTGCGAGCAAATGTCCGGATGGGATCGCAAGAGGTGAACCAGCATGGTACTGCCTGCTCTCGCGGGACAAGTGATCACGTAAATATTATCGCGATACGAACTCATATTCATCCCGATTCCCCGACTCAGATGTCTACGACCGTGCCACTCTCGAAACGACGTCCTGGGCCAGCGAATTGCTCGATTTGCAAAAAAGATTCAGCCTTCGTAATCGGCTTTTTCCTTTTATGACTCTTCAAAAAACCCTGCAAAGGGACTGCCCGCGAAATAGGAGCGCAGTTCGTCGAAGTTAGCGATCGAGCTGCGGAGACTGTCGGTCCCGAGCTTCTTTGTGGTCGTCGTTAGTTTCTGCTGCGATACACCTAGGAAATCCAGAAGGGAAGCGAGCTTTCCAGGTTCGCCCGTGACTATTTCTTCATACGCAATTGAGAAATTCGGATGTCGCGCGAAAAGTTGCCTAAACTCCTCCTCTCGTTTTTGCGTTGTCTCAAAGTTTTGTTGGCATTCACGCGGATCAAGCCTCACAGGCTGCATATCTGGAATAGCGTCGCCTTCAACAGCCAGAGTGACGTGGGTGACGTTGTTCGCAACGTACCATGAAAGATAACGACGAAGCAGATTTCTCCGCCATAGATGAATGATTCGAAAATCGAGGTCGTTTACAATCTCGTCTCGGAGTCGGCTGTATTCAGGCAGAACCAACTCGTCGTGTTTGAGTTTGAATCCGACGACTTTTTTTCCCTGAAGATCCAGCACAATCTTGTAGAGAAACTTAACCGGATCGCGGTCCCTTTCGGTAGTGAGGCGGTCGAGGAAATCTGGCTGTTCGCGGCTTTTACGGCAGTAGGTGCCTGTGACGCCCGTAATCTTGTTCCCGGAAAGAACTTCGGAGTGTGAGCAGATGTCCGGATGCGATCGCAAGAGCTGAACCAGCATGGTGCTGCCCGTCCTCGCAGGACAAGTGATCATATAAATATTATCGCGACATGAACGCATATGCACAAATAGTGATTTCGCTGTACCTGGGTGTTCCGTATTGTCTCGATTCCTTAGAATTAGGGCGATTCATTCCGATTTTCCAGCCGCTTCAGATCAAACTCCACTCTCTCCCGCGGCTTAGGATCTGATCAAATATGGAGCCATTTTCGTCGTTCTGCCCCACCCCGAATCCGGCAAACGCAGCCTCAGCCTTGCGAATCAAATAGAGGAACTTCCAAACGCGGATCTCCGCGATCAACGACGTCGAGCCCATTAGCATGATCTGTTCGAAAAGGAGGTTGGACAGAGCGTAACGCTTGGCAAATGGAGCGTCCGCCGATTGGTAAGCAGGATGATGCGCCCAACTCCAGTCTTCAATTACGTAGATTCCACCGGGACGCAGCAGCGGGAACAGAACCTCGAAGGATGCTTTTGTTTGCTCGTAAGTGTGCGATGCATCGTCGACTACCAAGTCAAGCTCATCCGCTAATTCATCTCGAACGATTTGCTCCAGAGTTTTACGATCGGACTGCGACGTGGAAAAATGAACAAACCGGTCTTCCATACCGGCGACATAGCGCAAAAGCGATGCCACAGGCCCTGGACTTATCTCCACGGCGGACATCCGGCGCGGGTTAAAGAGCTTGTCCAGCAGCACGTAGCTCCCTCCCTGGAAAATCCCCAATTCAAGGATTGCTCGAGGCGAGAACGTAGAGGCCAAGAGTTCATAAAACCGAAGGTAAGCTTCGTTCTTCACAATGGTAAAGGCTTCCGAGGTCGATGGCCGCCGGTCCTTCTTGCGTGACATGTCAACCACAAAATTTTCACCTCCCAAGGAAAACTGTCCTCCGGGGCCGATCGCGATCCGATTCATAAGGTTATGTCATGCGGCAGAAGTAGGAAGCTGTAAGAGCGCCAGCAGACGATGCTATAGTAAATGTAAATAACACCCCACGCGCAACGAAAATTAGAATTGCGCGCTGCGCAAGCGGTTATTCTGGTGCACTTTCGCCGGCCGGGTATCAGGCAGCCGGAATGCGGAATGTCTCCGAGTGTTCGCGTCAACAATTCAGATCACACGAACCTCCTCGCCAAAATGTAAGCAGGGCAACGCACTATCAGAGACCAGGACGCCTGATTAACAGCGAGCCAAACTCGCTGGTCTGATTCCCACCAGCGTCTCGATGGTACGGAAATCTGCATACCGATACCAGCCCGGTTTTATTTAAATAATTGAAGTAACTGCCAAAAGCAGTAAAGAGAAAGCCTCAATCGACAGGGGGGAGCGACAAATTGAGTAATTCTGGCAAGCTCGTAATGGAGTTCCGGCGACGCTTACCCGACGGCTTGGTCATCGCAGCGGCGTGCGTTTTTGTTTTTTCTGGCAGCCTATCGAATTGACCTTCCAGGGCTCTGTATGGACGAGCTGGATTTTGTCAACGCAGCCCAAGGCGCTCCGGACAACACCATGATCCATATGCGGCTGGGATCGGTACCGCTTCTTATTATGCCCTATCTTGGGGCCTTAAAGGCATGGATCTCCGCTCCCGTTTTCAGCCTTTTCGGCGTGTCGGCTCTGACTATCCGCTTACCCGCCATTCCGCTCGCCGCGGTGACGCTGCTAATCTTCTCTCAGCTCATGCGAGCAGAACTTGGTGGGTCTGGGCCATCGTCACCCTGTGGATAATGGCGCTTGATCCGGCCAATGTTTTTCCTAGTCGGCTGGATTGGGGGCCAACCGTCTTAACGCACTTCTTCCAAGCAGCCATTCTCGCACTCTGGTTCAGCTATCGCAACAAGCCGGGAACCTGGAAAATGGTCCTTATTTTTATTTGCTTCGGACTCGGTTTCTTCGACAAGTTCAATTTCGTTTGGCTGATATTAGCTTTCGTTATCGGGATTTCTTTGTGCTACGCGGATAGCTTGAAGAATATATGGGCTTCATCCCCGAGACTTGCCCGCCATATTGCGGTCATTCTCGCTTTGACAGCCTTGAGCGCGACGCTGTACTTCATTTTGCCCGTTCTTCTGCATTTCCACCCGGCCAGGCGTCATACGATGAGCCTCCAAATGAAATGAGATGGACTACTAAGCACCTTATCAGGGGTCGCAGTGGCTCACCGCATCTTTGGGATGCAGCAGTGGTAATTCGCTTTACTTCCACTTGGCTGATTGTTGTCGACGGATTTCTAGCATTGGCATGTTTATCTTTTCCGATGTTAGACGCCGAAGCACGCGAGAACCGGAAAAACGGCTTCTTCTGCCTCCTTATTGGCTTGCTGATTTTCCTGCAGATCGTTATTACGCCTCAGGCCGGTGGTCCGCACCATTACTCAATGATCTTTCCCTTGCCTCTCCTGGCGTTTGTCTTCCTCGCGAAATCGCTATACACACAGTTCGCCACAGAAAACCTCCGTCGACTTGCTGTTCTCCTTTTTGGTTCCGCGGCGCTTTGTCTTTTCGTCATAAACGTTCATAACACCGCCGTATACCTTTTCATTTCCGGACGAACTCGCACTATAACCCACGATGGTCTCCGGAAATCTATTCTCTCTCTGACTACATCAGCGAGCATGGCTTCGAGGCGAAAAGCGTAATCTGCGTGGACTGGGGTCTGCACAACCAACTCCACGCGCTCGCGCCCAAGAAACTGCGGCGGCGGATGCATGATTTCTGGCCAGCATTCAAAGAACTGGGAAACAAGAATTGGGAGAAGCAAAGCGCTGTAGTAAACCACATTTTTCCAAAAGGTAAGAGCCTTGTGCTCACGTTTGCCGCTTCCAAGGAAACGTTCCCCGAGACACGGCGGAACTTTCTCGACTCATTGTCAACTCACCCGGAGCTCAAATCTCACTTGGTAAAGGAATTCCGGTTTGCACGAGAGAAGATTTATGAGCTCTACGAAATTTTTCGCCCACCCGATGGAGCATCACAAATCCGTCACGCCGCACCAACCGCCACCGCCCACGCAAATCGTTTCGCGGCGAATTCAGATGGACTAGACTGTCATCGGATGAGCTCTGGGACACAGTGAGTTTTCCGGTTCCGCCAATCGCATTCCTTGACCATTTATCATCGTGGCCGCGGCTCACAACCGAGCAACCGCCTCGGCCTCAAGGCGCTACGACTCCGAAAGCCTGGCAAAAAATTTTGCCAAAATCCCGTTGACCAGCAACCTCTTTGAGGTAAAGTATTTATCCCGCTGGAAGCGGGACTCCTCTAATCAGGGAGTTGGTTCTACGTACATTTGGGACTGCAAATTGGAAACTCAATTTTGTCCCGGCATGATTTTCGGAAACGTGAATTATCGTCGGCATGAGATTGAGTTTTTTTGTCGCTTAAATGTACGAAAGAGCTGGTTCTTTGACATCTACATACAGGGTAGTAAGAAAGTACAACTTTAAGAGCTGAGTCTGAAATCAAGCGCCGCCGCAAGGTGGCGAGAGAGTTTCAGTTATCGAAGAATCTCTGGTCCGGCAGCCGTCGGATCAGAACAGATTGATCAAGCTACAAAGAGCGCATCATGGATGCCTTGGTGCCAATAGGCGATGAAGGACGTGGTAAGCTGCGATAAGCTACGGACAGCGGCAAACACGCTTTGACCCGTAGATTTCCGAATGGGATAACCTGAGCGGGGTAACACCTGCTCGAGTTCGTGTGAATCTATAGCACGAACATCGCGACACCCGGCGAAGTGAAACATCTCAGTAACCGGAGGAAGAGAAATCGAAAGAGATTCCGTCAGTAGTGGCGAGCGAAAGCGGAACAGGCTAAACCCAGCCCCACTTTGTTGACAGGACCGATGAGGTAATTGTCGATCTAGTGGGCAAAGTGGGGCTGGGGGTTGTAGGAGCCCGACGTGGTAGTGCGACGATTAGATGAAGCGAATGGAAAATCGCTCCATAGAGGGTGACAGGCCCGTAATCGAAAATCCGAGCACACCTAGGGATTTCCTGAGTAATACGATGCACGTGAAACTTCGTATGAATCTGCGCCGACCACGGCGTAAGCCTAAATACTCATTGGCGACCGATAGTGAACCAGTACCGCGAGGGAAAGGTGAAAAGAACCGCTGTGAGCGGAGTGAAATAGTACCTGAAATGATGTGCTTACAAGGTGTGGAAGCTGGCGCAAGCTGGTGACCGCGTGCCTTTTGCTTAATGAGTCTGCGAGTTACTATCAGTGGCGAGCCTAAGGCGTTCTGCGCTGGAGGCGAAGCGAAAGCGAGTCCGAAATGGGCAACCCAGTCGCCGGTAGTAGACCCGAAGCGGAGGTGATCTACCCATGAGCAGGATGAACGTTGCTTAACCGCAACTGAAGGTCCGAACCCGTGAAGGTTGAAAACTTCTGGGATGACTTGTGGGTAGGAGCGAAAGACTAATCAAACCCCGTGATAGCTGGTTCTCCCCGAAATAGCTTGAGGG
>QHOM01000003.1 GCA_003218785.1 Verrucomicrobiota bacterium | reverse complement strand
GCCAAGGAGGTCAGCGGCTCGCCACGGCGAATTTTGCGGCTGAGACCGCCGCCGCTACAGCGGAAGATCGACGGTCGGAAACCGCCACTACAGCCGGCAAATCCGGCGGGACAATCGCAAAGTGCTCTGGCAATGTGCGGCAGTGAAATTGCCTAATGCCGAGAAGGCCATTGTGGACGTCGTGAAGCTGCGCGATTATTCACTCAACACTGAGCACAAAGAGGGCAAGCACAAGGCTCGTGTTTTTGCGGATGCGTTAGGCTTGAAATCTGATGACGCAGCTTGGTTGCGGCAGAAGTTATTAAATATTGCTAAAAGCGAAGACTGCCGGATCGGAAAAAAGACTGATTACGGACAGCGTTATGTGATCGATTTCGAACTGACTCGTGAAGGCAATGCCGCGCGAATCAGGAGTGCTTGGATCATTCGAAAGGGAGAGGACTTCCCTCGATTAGTCACGTGCTACGTGATATAGGTACTGCTATGCCGAATACACCGCTAAAACTTCTCGATGTCGTCGCCCTGCTCGTCGACAAGCCGGAAGAACGATTGGTCGCGGGGCAGGTCGGAACAGTCGTTGAGCTGTTGAGTCCGGACGTTTACGAAGTGGAGTTTCTCGACTCGAAGGGACACACGATCACGGTGACGGAATTGAAGCGCGCAGAATTATTGCTGCTTCAACATGAACCGATGATGGCAGCTTGAGGCCAACCCGCTAAAGGAGAGCGCGCGAGTTGCGAGCAGACGAGAACGGTGGAGCTATGAAGAAAGCACGTAAAAAACAACGGCCGGGCTAGATTGGTTACGGCTTATCGACACAAAGAATGAAAGGTAAAACGATCAAAGAACATGCCCGAGTGGTTTTGAAAAGCGATCTTCCTGCCGAAGGATTGAAAGCGGGCGACGTGGGAACGGTCGTGCATATTTATCGGGATGGCCTCGCCTATGAAGTGGAATTCACCACGCTGGATGGAGACACGGCCGCAGTAGCCACGGTGGAAACCTCGCCAGTCCGTCCGGTTCACAAACGGGAAATCACGCACGCGCGGGAGTTGCAGACGGTGTAAGCGCCTTTCATTTCTCTTTTCCACTAGCGCCCCTGAAAAAACAAGGATTCTCGGATCGATTGAGAGGGAAATTCGGGGTTGCGTTTAGACTCCCGGACTCCGAAAGCATTGATTCGGATCTAAAGCGCCAGGCGTTTCGCGGCCTTCTGCTATCGGTCTAATGATCTAGCTCCTCCTCGAAATCAGCCCCGTAACTTGTTGCAAGTCGCGGGGCTTCGACGTGGATTTGCGCGGCATCGAGAATTCGAACGCCGAATACGGTCGTCGCGCAGAATCAGGAAGAATCGTTAAGCGCTTCGACATAAAGCTAAACGACCAATGCATCATAGGTGTATATACACGCATCGTGGCTGTTTTCGGCGAATTCCTGAATTTGGCGGACGAGTGCTTTCGAGTGGCCGTGAATAGGACAGTTGAACCGAACCGAGTCGTGAGCGTATTCTTCGATCGCAAAATGGAAGGCAAAATATGAGATTGCACGTGGACAAGGAAGCCGACGCGCTTTACCTGCGGCTGGATGACTCCAAGATCATTGAATCTGAGGAAGTCGCGCCCGGCGTAATTCTCGATTACAACGAAAAAAAAGAAGTCGTTGGCGTCGAGACGCTCTACCTGTCCAAGCGGACGCCGAATTTGAAAACCACGGCGCTGGAATTTGAGGCGGTATAGAACCGCGGAACTGAAGCGCGGGCTTTTTGTTCCTTTTCCGCTTATCTCGCTCGACTCCCCGCCTAGGCGATCTCCACCGCGGAGCACGGCATTTGATATTTGCAGTGAAACGAGACGCTCTGCCAAATCCAAAACCGGCAGTGCACGTGTTTACCATCGATCCTCCAGTAAGAACCAAGCTCAAGTGCGGTATTACTCAACCTGCCTATGGACAACCGGCGGGGGCGTGGAAGTTATTTTTGTGAACGGTTCGCCGGATAAAACTGTGACCGGTCCGGTGCAGATTCCGCCATGACCATTCGCTTCCCAGAGAAGTGGACACTCTTTCTAGTGCGCCAGCCGGAGAGTGGTATGGGCTACCAGCGCGTGGATGTACGTTTAGCGAATAACCGCAAACTCGAGGATGTGTTTGTGTTCAATGCCGAGGAGATCGAATTGCCCGATGACTGCGGGCAATGTGAAATTGAAGAGATGCGGATCCATGACTCGTAAGCCGGCCACGTCTGTCGTGCCGAACTTGCCTCAATTCCATTGCCGCACCGCTAATGCATCGTAGCCTCCTCCGCCAAAGCAGCATCAGCTGCGGCCGTTTTGCGATGTAAACTGTTCACTTGAACATATAATTTATTCACTTAATTTGAGCGCATGAGGCGCTCTTCTTCGTCACGGGCCGCGACCGGAAAAGACCGAGAAGCTGAGATCGGCAAAATCCTGACGATCTTGCACAAGTGGGGAATCCACACGCTTGGCCAGCTCGCGGCGCTTGATAAGGAGCAGCTTGGCGCGCGACTGGGCCCCGAAGCAATCCGCATGTGGGAGCGCGCCAACGGACAATGCCATCGAGTGCTCAAACTGGTTCGACCGCCGGAGTCGTTCGAGGAGAGCTTTGAATTTGAAAATAAAATTGAAACCGCCGAGCCGCTCCTTTTCATGCTCCGCCGTTTTTTGGAGCAACTCGCAGTGCGCTTGCGCGCGATCTATCTGGTTGCAAAAGAATTGACTCTGCGAATCACCTTCGCGAATTCGCGCCGAGACGGATCCGCCGAGGCGGGCAAACAAGTTTACGAACGTGTTTTTAAAATTCCGCAACCGACGAATGATGTTGATCTCCTCTTCAGGATGCTTCACACACATCTCGAGAATTTTAAATCGGAATACCCGATTATCGCTGTTTCATTGCAAGCCGAGCCGGCGAAACCGTCGCGACAACAATTTGGTTTGTTCGCTACGTCTGTGCGCGATCCAAACCAGCTCTATGAAACGCTCCTGTGGGGCAAGCAGGCGTCCCCGCCTGCAAGGAAACCGGCAGGCAAGATGCCTGCCTGCCCCACAGCCATGATGGCTGTGCTCCGTTATCTCCAGCGCTACGTCGGTTTCGACCGGCCGCACCCGCGTCGGTTTTCAGTACCGAAAATTCACCGGCGCACGTTCGCAGCGCCGATGCTAGCGGCAAAGTCATCGAGCAGCGCGGCCCTTATCTGGCTTCGGGAAATTGGTGGGATGAAGTGGCATGGGTTCGTGCGGAATGGGATCTGCAATTGGATAACGGAGTTTTGGCGCGCTGTCACCGAAGCGGTGGAATTTGGAAAGTGGATGGGATTTATGACTAAGATTGTCATCTCGAGCGGAACGAGAGATCTCACACAAGCACAATCGAGCACTCTTAGTCTCCAGCGTGATCCAAGCTTCGTAGGAGAGGTCCTTCGCTTGCGCTCAGGATAACGATGCCATGTCGTACATTGAGTTACATGCGTGCAGCGCATTTAGCTTTTTGCGCGGCGCTTCATTTCCAGAGCAATTAGCTGAAACCGCCGCCGAGCTTGCAATGCCAGCGATGGCGTTGGTTGATCGCAATGGCGTTTACGGCGCCCAACGGTTTTCGGTTGCAGCACGCGAACAAAATATTCGCCCAATCATTGGCTGCGAGTTGAGCATGGAAGACGGTAACATCCTGCCCGTGCTCGTCGAAAACCGAACAGGCTACAGAAATCTCTGTGAATTACTGACCCAGGCGCATTTGCGGAGTGAAAAAGGAAAATGCGCGGCGCGATGGAATGAGCTGCCGCAATTTGCGGAAGGGTTAGTCGCGTTTCTGGGTAGCGCACGCGTCTCGCGTGCTAGTTTTGGTGTCTCACCAAAACAATCTTTTGAAGCATTCGCAACTCGGAATGGATTTTGCGCATCCGAAAAAGTTCGCGATGGCGAGGACGCCCTCGCCAACACGCGAGGCGCGTGCGCTCCCCAGAACCGCGCGCGATTTCTCGTCGATGCTTTTGGACGCAAAAATGTTTTTGTCGAAATTCAGCGGCACTTACTTCGCGGAGAGGAACGCACCAATCGACAACTTGTCGATCTTGCGGCGCATTATCAATTGCCGCTCCTGGCCACGAATGGCGTTCAGTATGCCAGGCCTTACGGCCGTCAGGTTCTCGATGTTTTCACCTGTATTCGCGAACACACGCATCTGGATGCCGCTGGGAAATTAGTGACGCAAAACGCCGAGCGTTATCTGAAAAGCGATCGTCAAATGCGCGAACTTTTTCGCGATCTGCCGGAAGCGATTGAAAACACGTCGCGCCTAGCTGAGCGCCTCATGTTTTCTCTGGAAAATCTTGGTTATGAATTTCCGGAATTTCCGGTGCCGGACGGTCACTCGATGGATTCGTTCCTGCGCACGATCGTTTGGTTCGGCGCGCAGCAACGTTACGCCGCAATCAGCAGTGCGGTGAAACGCCAGCTCGAAGAAGAACTGGCGCTCATCACCAAGCTCGGATTCGCGGGGTATTTTTTGATCGTCTGGGACATCGTAAATTTTTGCCGCGAACACGACATCATGGTGCAGGGTCGGGGAAGCGCCGCGAACAGCGCGGTTTGTTATTGCCTCGGCATTACTCCCGTCGATCCGGTGAGCAATCATTTGGTCTTCGAACGATTTCTAAATGAAAGCCGCAAAGGGTGGCCTGATATCGATCTCGATCTTCCGAGCGGTGATCGGCGAGAGGCCGTGATCCAGGAAATTTATCGTGGTTACGGCAAACATGGCGCCGCGATGACCGCGAATGTTATCACTTATCGCGGACGCAGCGCCGCGCGCGAAATCGGCAAGGCGTTAAATTTTTCGCCGAGCATTCTGGATCGCTTCTCACATTTATTCGCGAACGGCGATTTTCCGCACACGCTCGATCTCCAATCGCAAATCGAGCAGGCTGGTTTGCCGAAGGAACATCCGCGCATGCCGGCGTTCGTTAGGCTATATCACGCGATCTACGGTTTGCCGCGACATCTTGGCCAGCATTCCGGCGGAATGATCATTTGCCAGAACAAGCTGAGTTCGTTTGTGCCGCTGGAAAATGCGTCGATGCCGGGACGCGTCGTCGCCCAATGGGACAAGGACGATTGCGAAGATCTCGGCATCGTGAAGGTCGATCTACTCGGGCTCGGGATGATGTCGGTGATGCAAGATGCGTTTGAGCTGTGCCGCGAGCGCGGCCGCCCTCTGGATCTTGCACACATTCCAAAAGACGACGCTGCTACGTTCGAGATGATGCAAAAAGCAGACACGATTGGCGTATTTCAGATTGAGAGCCGTGCGCAAATGGCGACGCTGCCGCGGATGAAACCGGAATGTTTTTATGATGTCGTGATCGAAGTCGCGATCATTCGTCCGGGACCAATCCAGGGCGACATGGTGCATCCTTATCTCGCGCGCCGCGCGGGACGCGAGCCGCGAACCTATTTTGATCCGCGACTCGAACCGGTGCTCGGCCGCACGCTCGGTGTGCCGTTGTTTCAGGAACAAATGCTCCAGATCGCCATGATCATGGCCGATTTTTCTGGAAACGAAGCAGAGGAACTGCGGCGCGCGCTAAGTTTTCATCGCTCGGAGGAACGAATGCAAAAAGTGAGTTTGAAATTGCGCGCGGCGATGGAACGCAAAGGCGTCGCGCCGGACAAGATCGACAAGATTATTCACTCGATCACATCATTTGCGCTCTACGGTTTTCCGGAATCGCACGCAATCAGTTTTGCGATTCTTGCGTATGGCAGCGCCTATTTGAAAGTGCATCGTGCGGCGGAATTTTACGCCAGCCTGCTTAATAATCAGCCGATGGGTTTTTACACTCCGGCAACGATTGTCAAAGACGCAGACCGGCATGGGATCAAAATCAAGCCGGTTCGTGTGACGCAATCGACCTTGCGCTGCACGGTCATTTCAGATGACACGGTGCGGCTGGGATTTTGCATTGTAAACGGATTGTGCCAGGAACACGCGCAAGAACTTGTTAGGCGACGGCAAGATCGACAATTCGATTCGATGGAAGATTTCAAGCGACGGGTGCAGCTTTCGAAAGAAGAACTCCGCACACTGGCTGAGCTTGGTGCGCTCAATTGTTTCGCCGAGCATCGGCGCGCTGCGATGTGGGCAGCGGAGGAAACAATGCACGATGATTTGCTGCGTAACCGAATGGTAGGGACGCCGTGCTGCGGCGTCCGGTCGGCGCAGCGCGCCGACCCTACCCAGAAATCGCCGCTTCCGGCAATGACGCTGCCGGAGCGCGTGCGCGCCGACTACGAAACAATGAACCTGACGACCGGACCGCACCCGATGAAACTGTTGCGTGAAAGTTTGCCCAATGTTTGGCGGGCGAGCGATCTTGCCCAAGCGCGACATGACGCAACTGTGCAGATCGCCGGGAACGTGATTTGCCGACAGCGTCCCGGCACAGCAAAAGGGTTTGTTTTTATCAGCTTGGAAGATGAGACAGGCGTCGCAAATGCGATTGTCGATCCAAACTTGTTTGAGCGTTTTCGCCTTTTAATTACCGAGGAAGCATTTCTGCTCATCGAAGGCGAAGTGCAGAATTCCGATCGCGTTGTTCTAATCAAGGCGCGCGACATCCGACCGCTCGCGCGCGAACAGCTCATCGGAAGCCAGTCGCATGATTTTCGGTAGGGACATCTCTCCGAGATGTCCGTCGAATTCTCCCATACAAGGCAACCGAGGAGAAATAAGTCGGACGCCTCGGAGATGCGTCCTACCTATTCTCCGGCGTGATGGGGCGTTGGCGTTTTCGGTTCCGTCGGTTTTTCCGCTGGTTTTTGATCCGATTCCATCCACTCTGTGTGAAAGACGCCCGGCTTATCGACGCGCTCGTAGGTGTGCGCCCCGAAGAAGTCGCGCTGTGCTTGCAACAGATTTGCAGGCAAACGTGCCTGGCGATAACTATCGAAGTAAGCGAGCGAGGCTGAAAACGCGGGGACAGCTACGCCATGTTTGATGGCCGTCGATACTGCGACGCGCCAATTCCGCTGCGCTTTCCTAATGATCTTCGTGAAATAGCGACCGAGCAGGAGATTGTGCAACGCCGCGTCGCGCTGGTACGCCTCGACGATCCGGTTAAGAAATTTCGCGCGGATAATACAGCCACCTCGCCAAATAGTGGCAATGTCGCTGAGATTGAGGTTCCACTTGTATTCAGTGCTTCCAGAGCGCAGGAGCTCCATTCCCTGCGTGTATGAAACAATTTTCGATGCATAGAGTGCGTCGCGCACTGCATCGATAAACCGCATTCGATTTCCTTTGAATTTTCGAACTCTCGGTTGCGGCAGGATTTTCGATTGGAGCGTCCAAATGCCGGTCCCTTTCTGGCCGGCCTTGTCGAGAATCATATCGACCAGCGGCTTGCCGGTCTCAGGATCGATCTTCCGAAAAATCTCTGATGTGATTTCAATGAGATAACTGTCGAGCTCGCCTTTGTTCCATTCTGCAAAGACATCTGCGAGCTCCGCAGCTTGCATCGCCAGGATATCTTTCAGGATCGCATACGCCTCACAAATCAATTGAATGTCGCCGTATTCGATTCCGTTGTGCACCATCTTGACGTAATGACCGGCGCCGTCGGGACCCATGTAACGGCAGCACGGTTCGCCATCCACTTGCGCGGCGATCTTGCGGAAAATAGGGGCGATAATTTCCCAGGACTCCCGCGAACCGCCCGGCATCAGCGAGGGGCCTTTAAGCGCGCCTTCTTCGCCACCGGAAACGCCCATGCCGACAAAATGAATTCCTTTGTCCTCTAATTCTTTGCCGCGCCGTTGCGTGTCGGTGAAAAGAGAATTTCCACCGTCGATGATGACATCGCCTTTCTCAAGCAGCGGCGCGAGCTGACTGATAACAGCGTCGACCGGCGCACCTGCTTTGACCATGATCATCGCTTTGCGCGGTCGTGTGAGCGCACCAACGAATTCCTCCATGGTGCGCGTTGACTGAATTTTTTTGTTTTTCGCCCGCCCGGCCGCAAATTCTTCTGTGACTTTCGTCGTGCGGTTGAAAACGGCGACCGAGAATCCTTTTGATTCCATGTTCAGGGCAAGATTTTCGCCCATCACAGCCAAGCCGATCAGGCCAATATCACATTGATTCGGGGTCATTTTAGTATCTTTTTGCCTGACGGCTTAAAACAGAGGTGACTCACTGTAGCTAGCACTTAGACCGCATGGCAAATCCCGTTTGCGAAGTTTTAGTGACAGAAGCGCGGCTCAAAGCGGCGCGGAATGGTATCGATTTTGCCGCCGGCGCCGTTGTAGATTTTTGGGGCATTGTTCGCGGGTCCGAGGAGGGGCGAGAAATTGACGGGATCGAATACGAAGCGCATCGGGAAATGGCTGAACATCAACTGAGGCAGATTGCGCAGCAGGCCATCGAGACGTTTGCGCTCAAGCTCATTGTCGTTCACCATCGAATTGGATTTATTGCGGCGGGCGAGTCGTCGCTTTTTATGCGGGTGGCGAGCGGGCATCGCGCTGAAGCTTTCCGTGCGAGTCAATGGGTGGTGGATGAATTGAAAAGAAAGGTTCCGATTTGGAAACGACCGAAATTCAAAATCGACAAGCTGCCAGCGAAGACTGCGAAGGCCGATCAGCAGACCGAAACCCGTTTGATTTCAGGCGTATGAATTGGGCCAACCGAGTCACCTTGAGCCGTCTGGTGCTCACGGTGCTTTTTGTTCTCGCGCTAAATTCTTCGTGGTCGTATGCGCGCACGACTGCGCTTTTAATTTTTCTCATCGCGGGTCTGACAGATCTTATCGATGGGGAAATCGCCCGGCGCTACGGATTCATCACAAATTTTGGCAAATTGATGGACCCGCTCGTGGACAAGATCATGATGGCAGCGGCATTTATTTCGCTCGTACCTCTCAAAGCTGTTCCGGCATGGGCAGCCACAACTGTAGTAGCGCGGGATTTTTTGATTACAGGGCTGCGTCTGATGGCCAGCGCCAAGGGCCGGGTTCTTCCGGCGGAGCGGCTTGGCAAACAGAAAACCTCCTGGCAGATCATTACCGTCATTTTCTTCCTTGCCCTTTTTTCAATAGCTGAGCTGCAGCATGGGACTGAAACATCGATATGGTGGTTGCGGGCACGAGACGAAGCTGGTCCGGTCTTGGTATGGATTACGGTGGCGCTGACGATTTACTCGGGTTTGGGCCTCACCTGGCGGAATCGCGAGTTGATTGCGCCGGATCAATAGCGGGCAACGGGAATCGAACCCGCATGGCCAGCTTGGAAGGCTGGAACTTTACCATTAAGCTATGCCCGCGCGGAAATTAAAGTGGCGCGCCAACCTGCGAATGCCAACTCATTTTTCGAAGAGTCGGCCATGATCCGGCGCGTGGAAACGCTATTTCTCGAACGCGGTCGCGATAAGCGTGGCGTTGTGGCCGCCAAAGCCGAAAGAGTTATTTAACACGACGCGCACTTTCTTCTCGCGAGCAACGTTTGGCGTATAATCGAGATCGCATCCCTCTCCGGGATTTTCCAAATTGATCGTTGGCGGGATCACGGAATCGCGGATGGCGAGTGCACACGCTGCCATCTCTGTTCCACCAGCCCCGCCCAACAAATGGCCGGTCATCGATTTAGTGGAACTGATGGAAACCTTGTAAGCTTGTTCGCCGAACACTTGTTTAATCGCGCGCGTTTCGCAAAGATCACCGATGTCGGTGGACGTCGCGTGCGCATTGATGTAATCAACCTGATTGGGAGAAACGCGGGCATGCTCCAGCGCCAGTTGCATGGCGCGCACCGCGCCTTCGCCGTCCGGAGGCGGCGCCGTCATGTGGTAGGCGTCCGAAGAAAGCCCGTAGCCTGTGAGTTCGCAATAAATCTTCGCGCCACGCGCTTTGGCGTGTTCCAGCTCCTCCACCACTACGATCCCTGCACCTTCGCCCATCACAAAACCGTCGCGATCGCGATCGAACGGGCGTGAAGCGCGTTCGGGTTCGTCATTGCGGGTACTAAGCGCTTTCATGGCCGAAAATCCTGCAAGGCCAATTGCGACAATCGAAGCCTCTGACCCGCCGGCGAGGAAAATATCGGCATCGCCAAATTTGATGGTCCGCCAGGATTCACCGATGGCGTTGTTTGAGGTGGCGCAGGCGGTAACGATGCACATATTAGGACCCCGCAGGCCGTACTCCATCGAGATGAGTCCGCTGGCCATATTGCTGATCAACATCGGAATCGTGAATGGCGAAGTTCGCGACGGTCCTTTTGTCAAGAGGATCGTCAACTGATCCTGCAGCGTTTTTAGTCCACCGATCCCGCTGCTGACGATGACGCCGAAGCGATCGCGCCGTCTCAGTTTCTCTATATCGATCCCGCTGTCGTCGAGCGCCATTTTTGCGGCGGCCAACGCGAGCTGTGCAAATCGATCCGTGCGGCGAACATCCTTCGGATTTTTAAAGAATGCTTTCGGATCGAAGCCGCGTACTTCGCCACCGATTTTGCAGTCGTAAGCCGTCGTATCGAACATTTCGATCTTGCGAATGCCGCTGACACCGTTCTTCAGATTCGACCAAAATGTCTCCACGTCGTTGCCAAGCGGCGTGATGGCGCCCAATCCAGTGATGACGACTCTACGATCGTTGTTCATTGAGTGGTTTAACGATTTAGCGATTTAACACGCGAAGGTTCGAGGTCAAAGCGCAATGACTCAAACTCTAACTCGCTAACTCGCTAAATATTTCAGCTTGTCCCCATCCCGACACTTTGCACTGTCTGGAAGAGTTTTCCTTCGGTCTTGATGGAAGGCGCGATGATAATCTCCGTTTGCTGAAATTCGGCAATGTTGCAAGCACCGACGTTGCCCATGCAGGTGGTAATTGCGCCGACCAAATTTTGGCTGCCATCGTCAACTTCCGCCGGACCGAAGAGGATTTGCTTCAGTGACCCCGTGGTGCCGACTTTGATGCGCGTCCCTCGTGGGAGATTTGCATGTGGAGTAGCCATGCCCCAGTGGTATCCGCAGCCGGGCGCTTCCTGCGCTTTGGCAAACGCGCTGCCCACCATCACGGCATCCGCGCCGCAAGCGAGCGCTTTGCAAACGTCACCGCCTCTGCTCATCCCACCATCCGTGATGATCGGCACGTAACGCGATGTTTTCTTAAAGTAAGCATCGCGCGCAGCGGCGCAATCCACGGTCGCCGTTACTTGCGGGACACCGAGCCCAAGCACGCCGCGTGAAGTGCAAGCCGCTCCGGGCCCAACACCGACCAAAATCGCAGCCGGCCCGCACTCCATGATCTCGAAGGTCACGTCGTAACCAACTGTGTTTCCGACGATCACGGGGATGCGCATTTCGCGGCAAAATTTTTCCAGTTCGAGCGATTTATACTCCGACGAAATATGCCTGACGGTGGAGACCGTGCTCTGCACAACGAAAACATCTGCGCCTGCTTGCTGCGCGATCTTGCCGAACTCAGCCGCGCGCTGGGGAATGGAGCTCACCGCAGCCAGCACACCACCGTCTTTGATCTGGCGCACGCGCGCCGCGATTAAATCTTCCTGGACGGGTTCCTGGTAAATTCTCTGCAGCAGCGCAGTAATGTCGGATTTGTCAGTTTCGACGATTTTTTGTAGTACTTCCTGCGGGTTTTTGTAGCGCGTTTGCACTCCTTCAAGATTCAAAACGGCCAGCCCGCCCAATTTGCTCATGGCGATGGCGAAACCGACATCGACGACTCCATCCATTGCGCTGGCGAGAATTGGAATTTTTAATTCGAGCGGCTCCGCCTCTATGCGCGGCAAACGGAAGGTGATGTCGACTTCGTTCGGATTAATCGTCACGCGGCCAGGCACGAGCGCGATTTCGTCGAACCCGTAGGTTACCCGTGCTTTGCGATTGCGGCCGATCCACATTCCCATGTTAAATTTGGTCCATCTTAAATCGTTCGTTTAAACTTCCACAGCGCGGGCACCGGGGAAGCAATGCGTCCGTTCGATCCTCAAATTGAAACGCGCAGATCACGCAGCGCAACCGATGCTGTAAAGCCCGGCGCTCCCGCCGCCGGCGATTCCACTCTCCCACTATCCAGAGGAGAAAAACGGCCGCAAGAAAAAGCAGCAAATAAATCGTGACCAGGGCGGCGAGACTGACGCGGATCACGGGGTAGCTGGTTCCGTCGGGGTTGGCCGCGGGCGCGTGACGACGTCCCGGTCCCATTGGATCGTCGCAATCCCCCAGGTTAGAAATTGATCGACTGTCCCAGCGCTTTTCGGGTTTTGGGAAAAACGGCAACGCGTGAGATAGCGGCGCGCTTGTTCATCCAGCGCCGGGTCGCCCGAGGAATTAAGACGAAAACAATAGCGAATTTCTCCCAGCCCGCTCACGGCGACGCGAAAGCGGATCGGTTCAGGCGTCTCCCCGTTGGACGTGGCAAAACTCGGGTCTGGCCACCTCGGAGTGCCAAAGGCCTCGAGCTCTTGTGAAAACGAGACGGATGCTGTGATCGGGCCAAAGGCTTGGGGAGCTTTTCGATGAACAAATGGCACGGCGCCCGGTGGCTGGGAACTCGGGATGCGCAAATCGACAATCAGCGGTGGAACCTCTTTTAGGACTGGCTCTACCGCGAGGTAGGACGGTACGTGCTCAACCCTGGGTAGGGCGCGCAGTCTTGCTTCAGGTGGACGCTGCGTTGTGAACGCGAGCGCAGGATCTTCCGCATCGATCCAGCGAAGCAGTGTGCGGCCTTCTTCGGAGGCGGGCGTGATCAAACTTACACGGGCCGGGGGCGGCAGAAGTGCTACCGTCGGTGGGTAAACGATTTGGAAAATGTAGAAACAGAGAGCATGTCCACCCAAAGAAAGCGCCAGAAAAGCAGTGATCGCTACTTTTCGGCGTCGAGGAGGTTCCCAGCTAAAAAGAAGGGGCTCGGTAGCAAATCCAGGGAGAGAAGTATTCATCGGGACGGAGTCGCAGCCAGCGCGACGGAGTTGATGCCGTGTTCAAGCGCAGCGTTTGTCACCTCGGCAACTGTTTCGTAGGGAGTCAAACGGTCGGCTTTAATGATAATCGATTGGCCCTCGCGCTTGGCCGCATCCAGCAATGGCCCGAGTTGCTCGATTGTGACTCTCTGCTCCCGGAAATAGATGGCCGGGGCTGCGCCGCCGGTAATGCTGATGATTTGCTGGTTAGTTTGCGGGCCAAGCGTAAAACGCGAGAATGGCATCGAAACTGAAATCCCTGGTTGCAAAATAAAATTCGAACTGAGCAACAGGAAAAAAACGAGGAGAAAAACGACGTCCACCAGCGCCAACAGGACGAGCCAGCCGAAGTTGTATTCCTTCGTCCGGCTGAGCTTCATGAAGCGCTGCAGTAATTGTCGGTTTACCGAATCGTCGGTTTAAGAATCAATTCGTGCTTCGGATCCGACGACCTGGTCAGGTGGTTGGAAGCTGATGATACCGCTGAGCGGCCGGCTTTCCGTCAACATATGGACGACCTCAATACCCGCGCGCTCCATATCGTGGAGCATGGTGTTCACGCGCGAAGAAAGATAACTATAAGCGACAAAGGCTGGCGTGGCCACGACCAAGCCCGCCGCAGTCGTCAGTAAGCTCTTGTACACGCCGCTGGAAAGCTCAGTTACCGTCGCATAGCCTCCGCTTGAGGCTATCGTGCTAAAGGCGTCGATCATTCCGGCTACGGTCCCAAGCAATCCGAGCAACGGCGCGAGGAACGCGATGGTGGCCAGCACTCCGAGAAATCGTTCCAGCTTCGGTACTTCGAGTTGGGCGGCCTCCTGCACGATGTCACGCAATGCCGCCCGCGGTGCATCGTGTCGGATAATCGCGGCATGAATCACGCGCGCGACTGGACCCGGTGTCCCGGCCGATTCATGCAACGCCTCAGCGAAGTTGCGGCGCCGAATAAGGTTCGAAAGTCCTTTCAAGAATTCGCCCACGTGGATCGTCGCACGGTGTAAGTAGAGGAGCCGCTCGGCAAAGACGGCAATCGAGATGATGCTGCAGGCCAGAATTGGCCACATCAACAATCCGCCTTTTTGGATGTAATCAATCACGCCAGTTTTTCTAGCTCGCTTTGGCGACTGTAGCAAGCCAACAACACTGGGAGCATCATCATTCAGATCGGGTCCGCGGTCCGCTACCGTGGACTTTTCTCGCGCGATTTTGGTGAAGCCGACGGGCCGGTGATTAGCGGAGTCGTCCGGCCGAACAATTTGCCGGACGCATCGAAAATGGAATAGCCTGTTCG